>JACQDG010000393.1 GCA_016201185.1 Acidobacteriota bacterium
TCCGTGATCAGCCCCACGAATTCGTGCGGGCTGTTGAATAGCTCGCCCATGGCCAACGGCGTCGAGCACTGCTGGCGGATGATCCGGAAATAGGCGATGTCCTCCGGCGCCAGAGCGTCCTCGAGGAAAAATAACCGGTAGGGTTCGAGCTCCTTGGCGAGAGCGATGGCCTGCGTCGGCGTGACGCGCTCGTGCACGTCGTGCAGCAGCTCGACTTCGTCGCCGAGCTTGCTGCGCAGATAGGCGAACAGCTTCGGCACGGTGCGGACGTAGGGGCCGGATTCGAACACGCCGCTGCGCGGTGGTCCGGCCGGAGGCGCCGGCCCTTCCGCGGCTTGTCCAGCGGAGGCCGTCCCGCGCGAACGGGCGCCGTAAGCGCTCTGGCCCGGGATCGCGACCTGCGCCCGCACGTAGCGATAGCCCTGCGCCATGAACTTGCGGACGTTCGATTCCACCTCCTCGAAGCTCGAGCCGTCGGCGTGGGCGTAGAGGTCCACGGCGAAGCGGCATTTACCTCCTAACAATTGGTATACGGGCATGTTGGCCCGCTTCCCCTTGATGTCCCACAGCGCCTGGTCGATCCCGCTCAAGGCGTTGTTCAGGACCGGGCCGTTGCGCCAGTAGGAGCTGACGTAGCAGCACGGCCTTGGCCCGCTGGGTAAAGGTGGCGCAGCCCAGTCCGTACAGCCCCGGCTCGCTCGTCAGGACCTTCACCACCACCAGCCGGATGCCGTTGGGCGCGGTCAGGATGGTCTTCACGTCGGTGATCTTCAGCGGCGGCAGGCCCCGCCGGGCGGCGGTTTCCTGCGGCGCGGGCCCGGCGAAAGAGCGGCCGGCGAGCAGCGCAGGAAAGCTGATCGCCGCCCCGGTTCCCATGCTTTTCATCCAATCTCTGCGATTCATTGTCGGCCTCTGGTTGGAAATGTCGCTTGATTCTACAACTTCCGCTTGGCTTGCGCGCCTGCCTCCGGCTCGACTACCATGAACATTCTGTCGGCGAGGCAGGGCATTGCGAATTCTTGTTTCGGGCTGCGCGGGATTTGTCGGTTCTCACCTGGCTGACCGGCTGATCGAGGAGGGTCACGCGGTCGTCGGCGTAGACAATTTCTTGACCGGACGCCGCTCCAATCTAGACCATTTCGACGGCCTTCCGCGCTTCCAGTTTCTGGAGCAGGACGTCACGGAAAAGTTTTCGCCGGACGGCCGGTTCGATCATGTGCTGCACCTGGCCTCTCCCGCCAGCCCCCTCGATTACCTGAACTACCCGATCGAATCCCTCGAGGTCGGCTCGTCCGGCACCAAGAACCTCCTCGACTTGGCGCTGGCCCACGGCGCCGGCTTCCTGCTGGCTTCCACCTCGGAATGCTACGGCGATCCTTTGGAGCATCCGCAGAAGGAAACCTACTGGGGCCACGTCAACCCGGTCGGCGCCCGCTCGGTTTGCGACGAGGCCAAGCGCTTCGCCGAGGCGCTCACCATGGCCTACCACCGGCGCCACGGGCTGAACACGCACATCGCGCGCATCTTTAATACTTACGGTCCGCGGATGAAGCTGAACGACGGCCGGGTGGTGCCGACGTTTATCGACCAGGCGCTCCACGGCCGCCCGCTGACCGTTTACGGCGACGGCAGCCAGACCCGCAGCTTCTGCTACGTTTCCGACCTGGTGGAGGGCCTCTATCGCCTCATGCAGTGCCGGGAAGCGCTCCCCGTCAACCTCGGGAATCCGGCAGAGATCACCATCCTGGAATTCGCCCGCCAGATTCAGCGCCTTACCGGCACAAGCGCCCCCATCGAGTTCCGGCCCTTGCCGGAAGACGATCCCAAGCAGCGCCAGCCTGATATTTCGAAGGCGAAATGCCTGCTGGGCTGGGAGCCCACGGTCCAGCTCGAGGAAGGGCTTCGGCGTACCATCGAGTACTTCCAGCGAGCCGGGTGAGAATAAGGTCTCCCGCGCTCAGGTTGCTGGATCGCTTTCCCTTCGTTACAATGCCTAGTGCGGCGAATTTTGGGATAGCCGGGGGTAGTTCCCGGCGTGCTTTCTTCCCCGCCAGCAAAGGTCAATGTATGGAAAAACCGGCTCAAAATATACAGGATGCGTTTCTGAACAACGCGCGAAAAGACAAGAGTGCGGTGACGATTTACCTGCTCAGCGGCGTCAAGCTCACAGGAAAGATCAAGAGTTTTGACAAGTTCTCCCTGGTAGTGGAGACCAACAATCAGGAGCAGTTGATCTTCAAGCACGCCATCTCGACCGTCGTGACCTTCCGTCCATCCCACGCGACCTCGGGAGCGTCGGCCCCGGCCAGCGCCGGCCCGGCGCCGCCTCGTCCAGGGCCGGAAATCAAGGAGGTTTGATCTATCCCCACCGGGAACTTCCAGGGCCGCGAACGGGCAATCTTGGTTGGATTGGAGTGGAAGAGAGAGCCCTCTCGCGCTTCCGGCATGGACCGCCAGCCAGCCTACGCCACAGAAGAGTCCCTGGCAGAGCTGGCCGAGTTGGCGCGCACCGCGGGCGCCGAAGTGCTCGACTGCCTCGTCCAGTCCCGCGAGGGGCCGGAAGCCGCCACCCTCATTGGCTCGGGTAAGGTCGAGGAGCTGCACGCCCTGGCCCGTGCTCTGCACGCCGACCTGGTTCTTTTTGACCAGGAGCTGACTCCTACCCAACAGCGCAACCTGGAAGGGCGGCTGGAAGCGAAGGTCCTCGACCGCACCCAGCTTATCCTCGACATTTTTGCCCGCCGCGCCCGCACCCGGGAAGGCCAGTTACAAGTCGAGCTGGCGCAATTAAGTTATCTGCTGCCCCGGCTCACCGGCCGCGGCGTGGAAATGTCACGGCTGGGCGGGGGCATCGGGACGCGCGGGCCCGGCGAGACCCAGCTCGAAACCGACCGCCGGAGGATCGCCCGCCGCATCCGCCACATCCGGGAGCAACTCGAGGCGGTGCGCCACAGCCGCGGCCGCCAGCGCAGCAAGCGGGTGGCGGTGCCGCTCGACACGGTGGCGCTGGCCGGCTACACGAATGCCGGCAAGTCCACGCTCTTCAACGCCCTGACCGCGGCCGGCGTGCTCGAAAGCTCCAGGCTTTTCGCCACGCTCGATCCGACCCTCCGCCAGCTCGATCTTCCCTCCCGCCGCGTGCTGATTTCCGATACGGTCGGTTTTATCCGCAACCTGCCCACCACGCTGGTCCAAGCCTTCCGGGCAACGCTGGAGGAGGTGAAGGAAGCAGCGCTGATCCTCCATGTTCTGGACCTCGCCTCTCCGCACCGGCGCGAGCAGGCTTGTCAGGTGGAAAAGGTCCTGCATGAGATCGGCGCGCAGTCGAAGCCGCAGATGCTGGTTCTGAACAAGATCGATCTGGTGGACCCCGCCGAGTGCGAGGTGCGCCTTGCAGCCGAGCGCGCCGCCTGGCCGGCCTTTCCCGTCGTTGCCGTCTCCGCGCTGACCGGCGAGGGCATCCCGGAGCTGCTCGCCACGCTGGACCAGTCGCCCGCCCTGGAGCCGGTCTCAGAGGCGCGTTTTCATTTCGAGCTGCACGAGGCAGGCAAGCTCTCCTATCTCCACGACCATGCCCGGGTGCTCGAAACCCGCTACACCAGCGAGGGCGTGGAAGTCTGCGCGGCCGTGGCCGAGTCGGTGAGGAGACGGCTCGAGCGGCACCTGGTCAACAACAACAATCAGCGGTAGTGCGACGCCCCGATGTACCGCACCCCGTCCTTGTCGTTGAAGTAATAGACGGTCAGGAAGCTCCCGTCCGTTAGCTGCACGGTGGATGGGTAACCGATGTCGCCGTTGTTTCCGCCGGTCTGGCGCAGGCGGAAGGTGCGCTGCGAATCCCAACGGACGCCGTCGTCGCTTTCGGCAATGATAATGCCGTAAGGAGACTGGCGCAGGCCGTAGCTCAGGCGGACCTTGCCATCGCGAGCCAGGAGCAGATGGGGCGGGTGGCCGAAGAGGCCGGTGTTTGCGGGTGGGCTCCATGTTTTGCCGCCATCGTCGGAGTAGGTCTCATACATAAACCCCTTCGCCCCGTCGGTCCGCATCACGCACAGCAGCCGGCGCGAGGGCAGCTCGAGCAGGGCGGGCTCCTGAAACGAGATCTTTTCCTCCGGATCGCGCGCCATCACCACCGGCGGCTCCCATGTTCGTCCGCCGTCACGCGAGCGCACCAGGATGGAGTCCTCCACTTTCTTGCCCGGCGCGGCGGCATACGCCGGAAGCAGCCAGTCGCCGTTTCTCGCTTCGAGGATCGATTCCGACGTCGCCGCCGGCTCGTAGCCGGGCGCCGGCACCTTCTCCGGCCCGCTCCAGCTCCAGCCGTTGTCCGTGCTCATCGAAGTGTAGATGCCGGTGACGACGCCGTGCGGGCAGTCGCCGTCCAGCTCCTGGCAAGCCTTCGGATCGGCCATTTCCGAGAGTTTGACGTTCCAGTGGAAGGAAGACGCTAGGATCCTGCCGTCCCGCAGCACCGTGAGAGACGGGTCCTGCATTCCAAGGCGGTCGAAGATGACAATCGGGCTTTGATGCTCGAAGAAGATAGGGTTCTGCCGGCCGCGGACGACCACGTTGCGCGACGTGGGGTCCATGTGCGTCACCCCTTTGCGCCGGTCGGCCAGCCGGAACGCCACCAGCAGCTCCTCATTGGGCAGCCGCACGATCGAGGGGAAAGCCGCGTAGCCGGACTCGCGCGTGTAGATGACGAATTCGCTTTCGACGGCGAGCGGAAGCTGGGTCGCAGCGGCCACCAACAGCAGGCAGATGAGCTTCATTGCGCCGTCCACCCCCCGTCGATCAGAATGTCGGTACCGGTAATGAATCCGGCCGCCTCGGAGCACAGGAAAACCACCAGCGCCCCGATCTCCTCCACCTTGCCCCAGCGCCCCAAGGGGATTTTGGAAATGAATTCGGCGTTAACGGCCGGGTCTTCGAGCAGCGGTCGGTTCATCTCAGTGGCGAAGGGGCCGGGGCTGATGCCGTTGACCGTGATGTTGTAGGGCGCCAGCTCCAGCGCCAGCGCCTTGGTCATCCCCAGCAGCCCGAACTTGCTGGCCGAGTAAGCCGCCCGCCTGGGCAGCGAGACATGGGACATGGTGGAGGTCATGTTCACGATGCGTCCGAATTGCTTCTCGATCATCCCCGGCACGAAAGCGCGGGCGCACAGAAACGGCCCGTTCAGGTTGGTGGCTATCACCCGGTTCCATTCCGCCAGCGTGAATTCGTGGACCGGCTTGCGGATATTCATGCCGGCGTTGTTGATGAGGATGTCGGGGGCGCCGAGCCGCTCCCGGACCTGCCGGGCGAGAGAGGCCACCGCGTCCTCGTCGGTCACGTCGCAGACGAAGCACTCGGCCCGCCCGCCTTTCGCGGCGATCTGCGCTCTCACCGTTTCCAGTTTTTCCTGGTCGCGCGCCGCCAGGGCCACGGCCGCCCCCGCCACTGCCAGCGCTTCGGCCATCTGCTTGCCGAGTCCTTTGCTGGCGCCCGTAATGACGGCCACCCTGCCGCCGAGTTCTCCCGTGCTCAACGGCTGCTCCCTTCGACGGGAGGGTAACACAATTGATGGGAGTGGCGACGCCGCGGCGGCTAGTTCTTCTTGCGGTGCTCCAGCCGGAAAGGGATTTGCACCAGAGCCTCGAGGTCTACTGGCTGGCCGTTTTTGGTAGCCGGCTGGAATTCCCACTTTGAAAAGGCAGAGACGGCGCTCGAATTGAGGCGTTCATCCAGGCCCTGAATCAGGCGGATCTGGTCCACGCGCCCGTCGCGGCGGATCACGGCGTAAAGCATGATCTTGCCTTCAACGCCTTCGGCGGCGGCCGAAGCGATGTACTTGGGATCGACCTTGCGCATGGCCACAGGAGCTGTGAGCAGGTCCTCCGGCGACGAGCCTCCCAGCTCGGTGAAACGCAGGGTCCAGCTTCCTTCGTAGCTGGTGATGTTGGGCATGTCGATGGCGAGGGAGTAGACGGTCGAGCCGTGAAGGACGCCCCGCGGCAGATCCGGCGGCGCCGGCAGGTTCGCCTGGGGTAGTCCAATCGGCGGTTTGGTGATGGACGCCAGCAGCTCGCGCCGAAAGAGGGAGCGATCGACGGCTGGCCTTGCAGGCAGCGGCGGCGGGGCCGCAGGGGCAGGCCCCGTAAGCGCGCTGGGATCGGCAGCAGCAGCGGCCACGGCCAGGTTGGGCACGCGGATCTCGGCGCGCTCCGCAGCCACTCCGCCAATGCCGTTACCTAGTTTCTCGCCAGGGTCGCCGGAGAACTGCGCGGAGCGATTTCCGGGCGGCGGAGGCGGGACCGGCCCCGGCGCAGGGTCCAGGCCCACAATGACGGCGGAGGGTTGCCGAGCGGCAGCAATATCGGGAAGCGGCAGGCCGGCCAACGCCGGCCCGTTGCCGGCGCCCGCTGTCCGGCGGGAAGAGCCGCCCCGCTCGGGCATCACGAACTGAGGGCGCGCGGGAACCGCCAACCTAGGCGCCAGCGGCGCCACTGCGGAATCCTTCGGTATAGCCAAGGCGAGCTGCGGCGCGTCGACGGAGGGCAGAGCCTGGGGGTGGCTGGCCCGCTCCCGCGCCGGCATTTGGAAACGCGGCGCGGGCATCCGGGAGGGCCCCAGGCCTGCCGGCAGCGCCGGCGTGGAAGCAGCGGCAGCAAGCCGCGGCGCCTCTGCTTCCGGCAGCGTTCTGGGATCGTAGCGGGGTTTCACCGTAGGCACAAAGCGGGGCTTGGGCGCCGGGGGGACGGGCGGAGGCGGAGGATTAAAGATCAGAACGTTCGGCGAAACGACGTCCCGTTCCAGGTGTAGTTCAGGTGCTGCCTGCAAGACCATCTGCCGGTGGCTTTCCGGTTTAGGCGCCGTGGCCGCCATGGCCTGCCGGGCGTAGAACTGCCCGGGCCGATTGGGCGCGGGCGTGGCTTCAGCGGGCGCGACGGGAGGCAGTTCCAGGGTTCCGCTGTACCAGACGAGCTTCCGCTCTTGCCCCGCGATCAGCTCGCGGTAAGGTGTGGGATCGGCGGCGAGGCGGCGACCGGGCCCGGCCTTCACCAACAGGAGGATTGCTGCGCCGTGAATCGCGAACGACAGCAGCACCGACCGGGCACGCGAGTTTTTTTGGCTGGCGGGCAGCGCAAAAAGCGGCGTCCCTAGCACAGAGCTTTATTATAAGTCCTTCCGAAGGGCTGTCACGGTTTTCCGCGCCTTCACAATGTTATAATCAGCCAGAATTTCGACCGAGCGACGCTTTTTGAGGGGCGATCCGGTGCACATCAATCTCGACGGAATTCTGAAGTATGTCGGCAGCGCGCGCCGGGACACCCTCGCGGCAGTCTCCGGCCTGAGAGACGACCAGGCCCATTTTCGGCCCGCAGAGGACCGCTGGTCGATCGGACAACTGCTACACCACGTCGCCCTTAGCGAGTTGAGCATTGGACGGAAAATGGCGCGGCTGGTTGATGAGGCTACGCAGCAGAAGATCCCGCCGCCCCCGGACTCTTTGGACCTGTCGATGTTCGAGGAAGTGCGGCGGCGTGCCCAAGGGACCCGCTTTCAGGCGCCCCGCGACGTGGCCCCGCCTCACGCCGTCACGCTGGCCGAGGTGCTCGGCGAGCTCGACGCCGCCCGCCGCTCCATCCTCGATCTGGCGCCCGCTTTGGCCGCCCACGACATGACGCGGTTCAGTTTCCCCCACCCGTTCTTCGGTGATTTCAACCTCTATCAGTGGCTCTATTTCTGCGGGGCCCACGAGCAGCGCCACTGCCGGCAGATCGAGGCCGTCAAGCAGTCTCCGGGATTTCCGGCTTGAGCCGGGAGCCGCCTCACCGCTGCGACTGCTTCCCCACCCAGTCGATCGACTCCTGTCGATAGACGCCGATATTGGACGCGGCTACCTCATAGCAGCAGGGGGTCCAGGCGTGGCGCGCGCGCGAAAAAAGCGCCGGCTCGCCAGGTAGGCGGCCGTCAGCAGGAAAGTCTCGCCCTCCAGGGCCACTCCGAAGAAGAGTACCAGGTATCCGTAGTTGGCAAGGAAATGCTCAATCAAGCGGCCCTTCCTTTGTTCGTGAGGGGGGACCCCGGACTTGCCGAGTTCCGAATGGCGGGCGGGCGTCTCCCCCTTAGGCTTTGTAGTCTCCGCCCGGTGGTGAATGCAGGTCAACTCGCCAGCGCTGCCCTTCTCCTTTTCTTCGCTTTCGACGGTGGCTTGCGGCCGCCTGGCATGAAACTTTCTTCTTCTGCAATCATCTGAGGATGGAGGGCTTTGAAAGAAAGTCCTCAAAACCGCTTGCAGTTCCGGCGGCGAATAGCGTAAAATCACTTGTTTCTGCTGCTCAAAGGTTCGTGTTGATGCCCGGTAGGTTCCGCGTCCTAAATTTGCCTTTGCTCGCTGCCGCGCTGGCGGCGGGGTTGTATGCCGGGGAACCCTCCGGCGTTGATGCCGGCCAGGTTCTCGATTCCTACTTGCTGGCTTCCCGCACGCAGCGGCAGCGCCTGAACGGCTCGACGGCAGAAGTCAGCTTCGAGGCTGAGATCCCAAAGTTGCACAAGATGGGACGACTTTCAGCCCTGCGCCGCGTTTCGCGCCTGGGTCGCCTGACTTACGACATTCTGCGCTACGAGGGCGACAATTCCGTCAAGAACAACGTGATTGCCCGCTATCTCAGCGCCGAAGTGCAGGTGCGTGAATCGAGCGACGATTCTCTGTCGATTATTCCCCAGAACTACAAGTTTTCCTACCGAGGGACGCGGCATTTCGAGGGACGCCGCGTCTACGCCTTCGACGTGAAGCCGCGCGCCAAGCGCAAGGGATTGTTCAAGGGCAGCATCTGGATCGATGCAGAGGACTACCTGCTGGTGCGCGAAACGGGCCGGTTCGTGAGAAACCCTTCGGTCTTTATCAAGAAAGTGCAATTTACCCGCGACTACCAGCACAAGGACGGCCTGGCGGTGGTGACGCGGCTGGAGACCACGGTGGAGACCCGCGTCGTCGGCCCTGCGCACATGACCGTTAACTACGCCGATTACCGCTTTGAACCCTCCTTCGTGAATGTTGGGCTGATTCAGACTGACAGTCAATAAGGGAGCCGGTAAGATTGTAAGGACGGCTCCGGGTGCGTGGCTAAGCGAGGAGCAGCCGGTCCGGTCATGAGAACACTTTTTCTGAATCCTCCTTCCTTCGAAGGCTTCGACGGCGGCGCCAGCTCGCGCTGGCCGGCCACGCGCGAGATCGAGTCTTACTGGTACCCCATCTGGCTTTGCTACCCGGCGGGCATGCTGCCCGACAGTAAGGTGGTGGACGCGCCACCGCACAAGATCTCGATCGAGCAGACCGTGGCCATGGCCCGGGACTTCGAGCTGCTGGTCCTTTTCACCTCGACGGCGGGCTTTTACAGCGACGTCCGGATGGCCGAGATGATGAAGGACTCGAACCC
>JACQDG010000402.1 GCA_016201185.1 Acidobacteriota bacterium
CGCCAGGCACAGGCCGGCGATCACTATGGCCCAGGAAGCTGGCGTACCCGTTGGCATTCTCGGCGGCGCGCTCTTGGAAGTACTCGATGATTTCGTACTCCGATTTTCCCGGCGGGATGTCGAGCGGGCGCTTCCGGCGCAGGTCGGCGGGGAGATGGGCGTAGAGGTCCTCCATCGAGGCAAGGCCCATGGAGTCGAGCATTTCTCGCCGCTCGGAATCGGACTTGGGAAGATAGCGCATAAGAAGAGTCAGCGGGCGTGACGGCGGTGGCTCAGTGCGCGGTCTCTGCCCCGATGTATGCCTGGTAGTCGGCCGCGGTCAGCAGGCCGTCGATCTCCTGTCGGTTGGCCAGCCGGACTTTCACCAGCCAGGCGGAGCCGTGGGGGTCCTGGTTCAACTGCTCGGGTGTGGAGGTGACCGTATCATTGACGGCGATCACTTCGCCGGTAACAGGAGAGTAAATATCCGAAACGGCCTTGACGCTCTCCACCGAGCCCATGGTCTTCCCGGCGGTCACCGCGGCGCCGACCTTGGGCAGTTCCACATAGACGATGTCCCCCAGCTCTTTCTGAGCGTGAAAAGTGATGCCGACGGTTCCGGTATCGCCCTCCACCTTGATCCACTCGTGCTCCTTTGTGTAGCGATAATCGTCTGGGTACACTGGCGTTCACCTCTTGCGGGAATAGAACGGGGTCGGCGCCACCTGGGCCGCCGCTGCTTGTTTCCGAATCTGGATTGCTATCATCTGCCCGACCGCAGCACGGTCCGTCGGCAAGTAGCAAAGGCCGATGTTCTTCTTGAGATATGGCGCGAACGAGCCGCTGGTGACGAATCCGGCCGCCAGCCCCTCGATCAGGACCATATAGCCTTCGCGAGCGATGCCGCGGTCGCGCATTTCGAAGCCGGCGAGCTTTCGTGTGGCGCCTTTCTCCTTCTGTTTCACCAGCGCGTCGCGGCCGATGAAGTCACCTTTGTCGAGCTTCACGATCCGGCCCAGGCCCGCTTCGTAGGGCGTGATGGAAGCGTCGATTTCATGGCCGTAAAGGGCCATCCTGGCCTCGAGCCGCAGCGTGTTGCGGGCCCCCAGGCCGCAGGGGCGAATGTCAAACTCTTTCCCCGCTTCCAACACCGCCCTCCAGATGCGCTCGGCCTCGTCCGGCGGAACGTAAATCTCGATCCCGTCTTCGCCGGTGTAACCGGTTCTCGCGATGAGGGCCGGCACGCCGCATACATTTCCGTGAGTGAACCAGTAATAGCGAATGCCGGCCAGGCCGATCGAGGTCAGCTTCTGCAACGTCGCCAGCGCCTGCGGGCCTTGAATGGCCAGTTGCGCGTATTTCTCGCTGGCGTATTCCACTGCAGCGTCAAAGCGATTGTTGGCGGCAATCCACTGGAAATCTTTTTTCTGGTTCGAGGCGTTGACGCACAGAAGATAGTGATGGGCAGAAAGGCGGTGCACCAGTATGTCGTCCACAAAAGTGCCCTGGGGATAAAGCAGCGCCGTGTACTGCGCCTGGTTGTCCTGTAATGGGGAAACGGCTCCGGGCGTAACCCATTCCAACAGCTCCAGCGCCTGCGACCCGCGGATCTCGATCTCCCCCATGTGGCTGACGTCGAACAGACCGACACGGGTCCGCACCGCCATGTGCTCGTCGATAATGCCGGAATACTCGACCGGCATATCCCATCCACCGAAATCGACCATCTTGGCGCCTGAGGCTCGGTGGGCGGAATGAAGAGGAGTCTTCTCGAGGGCCGCCGTGGCCCCTGCCGTTTCCATAAGCAGCGGTAAAGGGAGGCTGTTGAAAAGTCACTGTAACATTGCGCCGAAGAGGGTGTCAAACCAGCAGGGTTATCATAGAAAGCGTGATCGATCGAGGACTCGGGGCGTGATCCGCCGGTTGGCGCTTTTTGCATGCGCCTTGCTCGTGGCCGACACCCTGCTGTATGCGGCCCTGCGGGTTCTCGACAGCAGCCGGATCTTCTACGACCGCTCCGGCGTCACCGCCCACCGGCTGGATTCCTGGCTGGCCGCGAGCTATGACGCCGAACTCGGCTGGGACGTCAGCCCAAAGTCCAAGAACAACCTGGGCGCCACCCGCCGGGGCGATTATCCGCCCGCGCCGGTATACCAGATCAAAGCGTTTGGCGACAGCTTCACCTTCGGCTCGGATGTGGCCGACGAGCAGGCCTGGCCGGCCCTGATCGAGCGGTTCACCGGCTGGGCGTGTCTGAATTACGCCGTCCCCGGCTACGGCCCGGATCAGGCCTACTTGAAATACCGCCGCACGGCGGTGAAAACAGAGCTCACCATCCTGGGAATTCAGGAAGAGAACATCGCGCGACTGGTGAACATCTACCGCGCCGTCTACATGGACTCCTGGGGGCCTCCCAAACCGCGGTACTTCCTCGACAGAGAGTGCTTGCGCCTGGAGCCGAATCCCGTCCCCCGGCCCGAGGACGCCCGCAGTTCTGCGACACGCGCCTTTCTTTGCGGATCGGGCGGTGCTCGAAATTCGGCGGCGCGTCCGGCCCACCTATGACGACGAGGTGCGACGCTTCAAACTCTATCACCTCTACCAGGAATCTTCCGAAGCGTTCCAAATTATGGTCCGGTTGATCGACCGGTTCGCCGCTCTCTGCGCCGAGCGGGGGGAAAGGCCGCTCGTATTGATTTTCCCCCTGGAGCACACGGTGGATTTGATGCGGCAATACCACCGCTGTGTTTATGAGCCCCTGGCGCGGCGGCTCGACGAGCGCCACATCCCGCACATTGACTTCGGCCCCATCTTGGCCCGTGAAGTTTATGTCCGCTATTACTTGAACTACAACGGCCACCTGTCCGCCGCCGGCAACGACCGGGTGGCGCGCGAAGTGATCCATTACGTCAGGCGGTGAAGCCCGGCGGGCCTATAATTGATCTGAACGGAGGAGGGGCACATGGCTATGGTTCATCGCATACTGGTTTTTCTAGCGCTGGCAGTAACGGCGTTGGCGCAGGGGGTCGCGCACCGCCAGGTGGAGGTCCTCGGACAGCAGATTCACTACCTGGAGGCTGGCTCGGGACCGACGGTGATCCTTCTGCACGGCCTGGGAGGCGATGCCTCCAACTGGGCGCTGACGGTGCCGGCGCTGGCGCCACGGTACCACGTCTACGTGCCGGACCAGATCGGGTTCGGGCGGTCCGACAAGCCGCTGATCAACTATCGCGTGGCCACGCTGGTGGACTTCCTCGATCGGTTTGCGAAGAAGCTGGGGATCACGAAAGCCACGCTGGTGGGAAACTCCCTCGGCGGGTGGGTGGCTGTGGCCTACACGATCTCTCACCCCGAGCAGGTGGAGCGCCTGGTACCCGTGGACAGCGCGGGTTATTCGCCGGCGCGAACCGGCGCGAGCCGGATCCCGCGCGAGTTGCTGCTGGCGCTCAACCCTTCTACCGTGGCCGGCATGAAGCAGGTCCTGAACCTGATTCTCTTCAACAAGGATTTAATCACCGATGAATTCGCCGAGCGAGCCTTTACCGACAAATTGCGCAAGAACGATGGTTATACGGTCAACCAGTTCATCGAGTCGATTGCGCGGGGAGAAGATTTTCTCGATGGAAAACTGGGGGCGATCAAGACGCCGACTTTGATCATCTGGGGCCGGGAAGATGAGTTGACGCCGCTGGCCGGGGCCAAGGCCCTGGAGCAGGATATTGCCGGCTCGCGCAGCTTGATTCTCGACCGCTGCGGGCACGTGCCACAAATGGAGTGCGCCGGTGAGTTCAACGCGGGCCTGCTGAAATTCCTGAGCGGCGCAGAATGAGGGGCTTACGGCCACGATTGAAAGGGCATGTGCGCTGTTCATATGGGCGGGGTGTTGGGCTAATGCGGCCGGTCCTCAGGACCTGGTGACGGCGGAGTGGCTCGAGCAGCACCGCGAGGATCCGCGCGTGGTGATCGTCGACGCCCGGCCGGAGGCGGAATATGCGAAGGGCCACATCCCCGCCGCAATCCTTATCAATGCTTACGACTATATGGTGGATTCGACGCCGGAGGGAGAAAGAGCTTTCCATGGGTGGCTGGCGGAGACTTTTAGCCGCGCCGGCATCGGCCCGCGAGATCAGGTCATTATCTACGAGAACAAGCTCGGCATGCGGGCGGCGCGGGCTTATTGGATGCTGCGCTACGCCGGCCACTCCAACGCGTCCCTGCTGGAAGGCGGCCTGGAAGCCTGGCGGGGCAAGCAGTTGCCCGTTTCAACAGCGCCACCGGCGCCCCGGCCCGCCACGCATGTTAGGGTCCGGCCCCAGAAGCAGTGGATGGCGACTGCCCAGGAAATAGCGGCTGAATTGAAAGACCCGCGAGTCATGATCCTTGATGTCAGGACCCGAGGGGAGTATGACGGCAAGAGTGGCTCAGCGGATTGCGCGCGGCAGGGCCGCATCCCCGGCGCTGTCTGGATCGAGTGGACGCATTTCATGACCGCGGATAGCTCGTCGTTTGATTCCACGGAAAAGTTGCGCGCCCTGCTCTCCCAAAACGGCATCACGCCCGACAAGCAGATTGTGACTTACTGCCACCGGGGCGCCAGGGCGGCCGCTGCCTGGGCGGCGCTCGAGAATCTAGGCTTTCGCCACCTCAAGAACTACGCTGGCTCCTGGCACGACTGGGCGGCAAAGAAGGACCTGCCTGCCGAATAGTGGGCGCGGCACCACCATCGTGGGGGCGAAGTTGCTTTCCTCACGAAATCAATTCAGTTGGCGGCCGGCGCCACACTGCAGTACACTCTTCACGTGAACAATACTGCCAACCCCGAAGTGGATCTCAAAAAAGTCTACGATGCCGTCGTGGTAGGCTCGGGGGCGGCTGGCGGCATGGCGGCGCACGTGCTGACCTCTCACGGGATGAAGGTCCTGTTGCTCGAGGCGGGCCCGAGGCTCAACATCGACCGCGAATTGAAATCGATGGAGTGGCCTTACGAGCACCCACGCCGGGGCGACATGCCGGCGGGATCGCACGCCCTGACCGCCAGGGAATACAGAATCCTCTCGCCACCCTACGCCCAGCGCATCCGCGCCGCCCACGTGTATTCCTACGCCCAGGGATGGAACGGCGCTGACTATAGAAAGAACATCGTTGTCGACGAGCGCGACCACCCCTACACCGGCACCCGCTACGCCTGGGTGCGGGCCCGCTGCCTGGGCGGCAAGACAAACATCTGGGGCCGGCTGGCGCTGCGCCTGTCCGATTACGACTTCAAGGCTAAGAGCCGCGACGGCTACGGTGAGGACTGGCCCATCTCCTACGCCGATATCGCCCCTTATTACGACAAGGTGGATCTGTATCTCGGCATTAGCGGCGTGAAGGAAAATCTGCCGTATCTGCCGGACAGCATCTTCCAGCGGCCCACCAAGCTGAACGCGGCCGAGGTGCGCCTGCGCAGCGCGCTGGCCAAGATGGGGCGGACGCTAACGCCCTACCGCGCCGGCGTCACAACGGACGGGCTGAAGCACAACAAGTACCGCACGCGCTGTTACGGCCGGGGGGCCTGCGAGCGCAAAGGGGGTTGCGACATTCACGCCGCCTTCGATTCCCCCACCGGACTCATCTACCCGGCCATGGACACGGGAAATCTAACCCTGCGCGCCGGCGCCGTCGCTTACCAGGTGCTGGTGGACAAGAGCACGGGGAAGGCGAGCGGCGTAGCTTTCATCGATTCGGACACCAAAAAGCAGTACGAGGCGAAGGCTAAAGTTGTGGTGCTGGCAGCTTCCACGCTCGAATCGGCGCGAATCTTGCTACTGTCCAAATCGAGCCTGCACCCCAACGGGATCGGGAACTCGAGCGGCCATGTGGGCCACAACTTCTGTGAGCACCTGATGGGACCAGGCGTGACCGGGCTGGCCAAGGACCTGGTGGGCAAGCCGCGAACGCTCGACGACGGGCGGCCCGGCGGCTTCTACGTGGCGCGTTTTCGCAATCTCTCCGAGCGCCACCCGAATTTCATCCGCGGCTACGGCTTTGAGGGAAGCAGCGGGGCCACGATGTATACCGGCCACGCGCTCTCTACGCCCGGCTTCGGCGCCGCTTACAAGAAAAGGGTACGGCAGGAGGCCGGGGCCTTCATCAACATGGGCGGGTTCGGCGAGGTGCTGCCGCGTTATGAAAGCTACGTGGACATCGACCCCGAGGTAAAAGACCGCTGGGGCATACCGGTTTTGCGGTTCCACTATCACTTCGGCGACAACGAAAGAATGATGGCCGAGGACATTGCCCAGACCGCTCAGGAAATGTTTGAGGCGGCGGGCATCGAAATCATTAGCGTCAATCGCGAAGCCGACACCGAAGGCTGGTCCATCCACGAACTGGGCACGGCGCGCATGGGCACGGACCCGAAGACCTCGGTGCTCAACCAGTTCCAACGGTCTCACGACGTAAAGAACTTATTTGTGGTGGACGGCTCGAGCCACGTCAGCGCCTCCTGCCAGAACCCGACCTGGACGATCATGGCCCTGGCCTGGCGGTCGTGCGACTACCTGGCCGACCAATTTCAGAAAGGAAACATCTGATGGCTGAACATACCCGGCGCGACGTTCTCAAGATCACTGCGGGCGCCGCCGTCTCGGCGCCGCTCCTCGCCGGCCCAGCCCCGCCCTCCGAGGGACCGCAGTTCTTCACGGCGGAGGAGTTTCAACTGGTAGATGAGTTAACCGAGATGATCATCCCGGCCGACGAGCATTCGCCCGGGGCGCGAGCCGCGCAGGTGGCCGCCTACATCGACAAGCGGCTGGCCGAAACCGTGGAGCCGGAGCCGAAGCAGTTGTGGAAGGAGGGGCTGAAGCTGATGGACGCCCTCTCCGTGCAGATGAACGGTCGGCGGTTTATGGAGGCTGCTGCCGACGAGCGCCTGGCGGTGCTGTCGCGCGCTGCCGAAAATGAGTTTACCCCGCACACTCCGGAAGAGCGCTTCTTTAGGGTGCTCAAGGCCCGCACCGTCCGCGCCTATTACACTTCCAAAATCGGCATCCATGCCGAGATGGAATACAAAGGCAATACCTACCTGAAGGAGTTCGCCGGCCATCCCGCCGAGTAAGCTCCTCGGTCCCCGCGCTTCGTCACTTGACGCCATCCTGTATACTGGCACTACTGGAGTGTGGCTATGCCGCTGGCGGCGGGGACTTGCCTGGGGCCGTATGAAATCGCCGGCCTCCTGGGGGCCGGGGGGATGGGCGAGGTGTACCGCGCGAAGGACACGCGGCCCGGGCTCGGGCGGGAGGTTGCGGTCAAGGTCCTGCCGGCGGCTTTCTCGAAAGACCCCGATCGGCTGCGGCGCTTCGAGCAGGAGACCCGCGCCGCCGGCGCGCTGAACCACCCCAATATTCTGACGATTTACGATGTCGGCACGCACGACGGCGGGCCGTATCTCGTTTCGGAGCTACTGGAAGGAGAGACGCTGCGGGAGCGGTTGCGGGGTCCGGCTCTTCCTCTCAACAAGGTCCTCGACTACGCCGCGCAGACGGCGAGCGGGCTGGCTGCGGCTCACGAGAAGGGCATCGTCCACCGCGACCTGAAGCCGGAGAATCTGTTCATCACCAGAGGCGGCCGGATGAAGATCCTCGACTTTGGGCTGGCGAAGCTCACGCAGCCAGACCCGGCTCAGGATCAGGCCAATCTTTCAACCGAGACGGCCTGGACCGAAGAGGGAGCGATCCTGGGCACAGTGGGCTACATGTCGCCGGAGCAGGCGGGCGCGCGGCCTGCCGACTTTCGAGCCGACCAGTTTTCTTTCGGGGTGATCCTATACGAAATGGTAACGGGCAAGCGCGCCTTCGCCCGCGACACCGCCGCCCAGACGCTAAGCGCCATCATCACCCAGGACCCGGAGCCGATCAGCACGCTCCATCCGCAGACACCCGCGCCTTTTCGCTGGCTGATTGAACGCTGCCTGGCGAAAGACCCGAAGGAGCGCTATGGGTCAACCTCCGACCTGGGGCGGGACCTGGGGAATATTGGAAAACATCTGGCCGAGCTGCGGACTCCCGAGTCGCGGCCAGCGGCAGAGGCTGTTGCGCAGCCACACGGGTCCCGGCGTGTGGTTCTCGCGGCGGGCGTGGGGGCGGCGGCTTTGGCGGGAGCAGTAGCCCTCGGGTGGTGGATCCACAATAGCCGGACACCAGCGGCGCCCCCCACGCTGCAGACCCTTACTTTTTCGGGCCGCGACTGGCATCCCGCTGCTTCCCCGGACGGCCGGTTGATCGCGTTTGTCTCCGACCGAGACAGCCGAGACCTGCGCACGCGAGTGTGGTTGAAGGACCTCGTCAGCGGGAACGAGGTGGCGATTGCCTCGAGTGGCCCAGACAATTTTCCCCGCTTTTCCCCGGACAGCGCCTCGATTCTTTTTACGCGGCGGGAGGGCTCAGACTTTTCGCTCTTGTCGCTCTACCGGGTGGCGACCGTGGGCGGGGAACCGCGAAAGTTGGTTGGCGACGTGGCGTTTGGGGGCGGTGATTGGTCGCCGGATGGCCGCCAGATCGTCTTCGTACGGGGGAAAACCAAAGGGGGAAAGGTTAGCTCGGCTATCAGTATTGTTGGGGCTAACGGCGAGGGCGAGCGGGAGATCGCAGGGTTTGACTACGTCACTCTCATGTGCCCACGTTGGTCTCCCGACGGCCGGACCATCGCTGCGAGCGAACTGCCAGGGCTAGGAAATAAGCCGTCCATTTTTCTCATCAGCGCCAACGGAGAGGAAAGACGCTCGGTGGAAACTGCCCACGGAGGCAATATTTCCTGTGTTGCCTGGACCGGGGCAGATCAGGTTGTCTATTCCCAAGTCGAGTCCACACACATATTTGGGGGAGGGGTGGGTTCAGGAATTGTTCGCCAAAACCTCAAGTCCGGATCTTTTGACACAGTTTTCCGAAGCGCACAATCCGCTGATGTCCTGGACGTATTGAGCGCAGGGCGGATTGTCTTTGGCGCAGAGTCGGGTGGGCACAATCTGCGAGAACTGGTCTTAAGCCGGGCCGGCCCGCCAGAGTATCGGTGGCTCACACGCGGCGGCAGCCAGGACTGGCAGCCGGTTTACTCGCCCGATGGAGAATGGGTGATGTTCAGCTCCAATCGGGCCGGGAACCTGGATCTCTGGGCGATATCGACCAAAGGCGGCGCCTTGCGGCGTATTACGGACGATCCCAAAGATGACTTGGACCCTGCTTTCAGCGCGGACGCCAGGAAGATCCTGTGGAGCTCAAACCGCAGCGGAGCGTATGAGGTCTGGATGTCGGAGGCAGACGGCAGCGCCGCCCGGCGGGTGAGCAACGATGGCAACGCGCGGAACCCGGTAGCCACCCCGGACCTCGGCTGGATTATTTACTGGACTACCAATCCGGCCAAGCAAGGCCTCTGGAAGATCCGCCCTGACGGCACCCAGGCCACACGCCTGGCGGCCGGGAAAGTGACCGAGATAGAAATTTCCCCGGATGGGCAATATGCTGCCTACGCTGAGCAGGCGGTCGTGCGGGTGGTGCGAATTGCGGACGGGGCCACCGTCCCATTTGAAATCAATGGGGCAAGTCGGCATCGCTGGATGCCGGGCCCACAGGGCGCCCCACGCGCCATCGCCTTCGTAGCTCGTGACGAGAAAGGCGTATTGGGCGTCTACGTGCAGGATTTCATTCCGGAGCGGAACACCAGCAAGACCCGGCGGCCCTTGGGCGGCTTTGACCGTGAGTTTCCTACCGAAACGTTTGCCATTTCGCCCGATGGCTCGCGCATGGTTGTTTCCAGCAGGGATGACCAGTCGAGCGTGATGCTGGCGGAGAACATCCCGGGCATCTCCCCGCCCCGCCGTGGGCGGTAAGAGGACTGAAGCGCAACTCGGCTGGCCCTGCCGCTTACTTCTTGCGTTCCGCTGCCAGATTGCGGACCGCGCGCTGCAGCTCGGGCAGGCGCTGGAAGACGGCCGTCGAGCGAAGCCATTCCCGGTTGTCGAAGGCCGGCGAGCCGGAGATCTTCTGCCCGGCCAGGACGTCATGGCCTACGCCGCTCTGGGCGGTGACCTGCACGTCGTCGCCGATGTGGAGGTGATTGATGATGCCAACCTGGCCCGCGAGCACGACGTTATTGCCCAACACGGTGCTGCCGGCGATGCCCGTCTGGGCGCAGATGATGGCGTTCTGGCCGACGCGGCAGGCGTGACCGATCTGCACCAGGTTGTCGATCTTCGAGCCGCAGCCGATACGGGTCTCGCCCACGGCGGCGCGGTCGATGCAGGCGTGCGCCTGGATTTCCACGTCGTCCTCGATGGTCACGATGCCGGCCTGGACGATCTTGTGGTGGGTGCCGTCCCCGCGGCGGGCGAAACCGTAGCCATCCGAGCCGATGATGGCGCCGTTCTGGAGAATGACACGGTCGCCGATGCGGCAGAACTCCCGTACCACGGCATGGGAATGGGCGCAGAAATCGTCGCCGATGGTCACCCCTTCGTAAAGGGTCACGTGAGCGTGGAGGACGGCCCGGCGGCCAATGCGAACTCTATCTCCTATCACAACATACGGACCGATGCTCGCTCCTTCGCCCAGTTCGGCCGTCGAGGCGATCACGGCAGTGGGGTGAATGCCGGGGGCCGGCCGCGGCGGGCGGTAGAACAGCTCGAGGGCGCGGGCGAAATCCAGGTAGGGGTTTTCCGAGACCAGGGCGGGAATCCGCTGCGCGCCCGCGTCCCGGCCCACAATGATCGCCGCCGCCCGCGTCGTCTGCACTTTCGGGATGTAGCGCGGATTGGAAAGAAAGGTCAACTCCGACGGCCCTGCCTCCTCCACGCCGGCCACGCCGGTAATCTCGACCTCTCCCTCTCCCTCCAGCCGGCAGCCGAGGATTCTCGCAATCTCACTCAGTTTCATGTCTCACTTCCCCACACGGCCAAAACGATCGAAGAGAAGGCCAGAAAAGTGCCGAAGGGCAGTTCGTAGGCCAGGCCCTTGCGGAACAGGAGGATGAAGAGCAGCCCCAGCACGGTCCCCGCGATGGAGGCCAGGATCACCGCAAGAAAGGCCTGCCTCAAGCCCAGGAACGCTCCGATCATGGCCATCATTTTCACATCGCCCAGCCCCATGCCCTCGCGAAAACGGATGCGGTAATAAAGCTCGGCGATCAGGTAAAGAAGGCCGGCGCTCACCGTGGCAGCGAGTAATGATTCCGCGGCCGATCCGAGCCGTGGCGAAGGCCGCCAGCCCAACACACCCAAAAGCAGCGAGGCGAGGCCAGGCTGGAGCGGATGCACAAGGCTTAGGGCCAACCCTGCGCCTGCTCCTCCTAACGTCAGCTCGTCCGGCAGGAGCCTGGTCAGGAGGTCGGTCGCGCCAAGCGCCAGCATGAGGGCGACGAACAACGCCGCCTTAAGCGCTGCCATACTGAGGCCGAAGCGGGCAACAACCAGGACAAACAGGCAGCCCGTTGCCAGCTCCACCACCGGATAGAGAAACGACAGCGCGGCCTGGCAGTCGCGGCAGCGCCCGGCCAGCAGAACAAAGCTCAGCACTGGAATGTTGTCATACCACCGGATGGGTTGCCCGCAGTGCGGGCAGCGGGAACGCGGGTGGACGACTGATTCTTCTTCGGGCAACCGATGAATACATACGTTCAAGAAACTCCCGATCAGCAGGCCAAACAGGAAAGCGAGGAAGGGAATCACGATGGCAAGCCGAGCGCCCGGCGGTAAGCCTGCTCGGTGTGGGCGACCATTATAGCATCGGTGAAGCGGACGCACACTTGGGCGTAAGCCGCCTCGGCGCGGCGGCGGGCCGCGGCCGGATCGGCCATCACGCGTTCCAAAGCAGCGGCCACGGCGTCGGGCTTGTTCTCGACCAGCAGGCCGGTCTGCCCGTCCTGCACAATTTCCGGGATGCCGCCGATGTTGCTCGCCACCACCGGCACGCCGCGCGCCATGGCAAGCAGAATGGCCGAGCCCAGGCCCTCGCTGTAACTCAGATACAGGAATACGCCGGCCTGGGCAAGGTCTTCCTCGAGAGCCGTCGAGAGCTTTAGTTCCAACCCAGCCGCAGCGCAGGCCGGGGCGACGAGCGAGCTCCCCTTCATTGGGTCCTCGGTGGCCGTGGCCACCACCAGCCGGCCGCGCTGCTCCCAGGCGGCGCCGGCTGGCGGTTCCACGCCGTCATAGACCACGTCGATTTTCTCCGCCTCGATCCGCGCCTCGAGCAGCCGTGCCTCGACGAAATGGGAAACGGCCAGCCACCGCCCTGCCCGGCCCGCTTTCCACCGCGAGGGAAAACCTGCGCGCAGGGGAAAAGCGACGCGTCGCGAGACGACGATGGGCTGGTTGCGAACCGTCAAGGCCGCCAGGGTGTGGGCCCGCGCGTCGTGGGCGTGGACCAGGTCAGCGCCCTGGGTTTCTCTTTGGATTGCGGCCAGGCTCAGCGGCATCGTTTCGATCCCCCGCTCCCGGCCGGCGGCAAGCAAGGCTCCGTCGCGGCGCGCCAGCAGCACCTGGGCGTGCCCGCGGCGCTCGAGCCCGCGGGCCAGCAGCAGCACCTGGCGCTGCCCGCCTCGCAGCTCCCGCCCGG
>JACQDG010000403.1 GCA_016201185.1 Acidobacteriota bacterium
GCTTCACGTAGGGTTCCCGCATGTCGTGCGGCGGCCGAAACACGATGATGTCCCCGCGCCGGATGGGCGTATAGGGCAGTTTCCCCGAAAGCGGCCCCCGCGGCGCATACGCCAGCTTGTCCACAATCAGGTGATCCCCCACCAGCAGCGTGTCCTCCATAGAAACGGTAGGGATCACAGACGGCTGTGCCACCGTAGCCGTCCCAAACAGCAGCAGCAGAATGGTAATAGTCCACTCCGCAATCGTATTCCGGGTCGGTTGAGCCATACTCGGTTCCAGTATAGCTTGACGGCTACGCTCCTGGACGGTTCTATTTCCGAGGAGTACGTGGGAAGTGCTCTACTTTTTGGATGAGCCATACCCTGAAGTCTCCTGAAGGCATACGTTTTGCCCACTACGACGGGGAGTTCGGTCTGAGATTTGGCTGTCACAAAAATTTTCCGCTGGGGCTTCGCCCCAGGCCCCAAAAGGGAAAAAGGGGAAAAGAGCTAAGGAGAAATAACTTCCCGGGCGCAACGAAACCCGATATCAAAGAAGCTGAGAAAAGATATGTACACGTTACGGTCCGACACCCGCAGGAGCCTCCCCCCCCAGTACCACGAGCCGCCCCGCAACACACAGTCCGTACCAGACGTCGGACCCTCGGGGTCGAGGGCGGTCGAGGGTAGCGTCTTGTAGTAATCCGCCTGGTACCAGTCGCTGACCCACTCCCGAACGTTGCCGAGCATATCGTGCAGGTTCCAAGGGTTCGGCTGCTTTTGCTTCACCCGGTGGATACGGTTTCCGTTTTTCTCGAGGATGTTGAGGTACTTGTTCCCATCTCTGGCGGCGTCTTTCTCCCATGCTTGCGTCTCCAGATGTGAGTTGCCACTGTTACCCGCATACCAGGCGATCGCGTCCAGCTCCCCGTAGCGGGCGGCGGTGCTCGCGGCGCGCGCTGCGTACTCCCACTCCGCCTCCGTGGGCAAGCGCCCCTTGGCCGAGGATTTGCAGTAGGACTTGGCCTCCGCCCACGTCACCGCGACCATCGGCTGGTCAAGGTCGCTCCACGCGTGGTTGAGCTTTCTTTGTCCGATCATAGGTTCGCCGGGCATGGATACACCTGTCTTCTGAGCAAACTGTTTATACGCGCCCACGGTAAGCTCGGTCTGTCCCAGCCAGAACCCGCGGGTAATCTTGACCTTGTGCAGGGGCTTCTCGATGTCGTCGCATTCCTTGTCGCCCGGCGAGCAGCCCATTTGAAACTCTCCAGGCGGAATCCAGACGTAGGGCTGGCCGTCGTCGGGATTCGTGCGCACCTGGCCGGCCCGAAGCACAGGCACGATCGAGGGCGGCGCACCCGACTCCAGGGTCCGGATCTTCTCCTTGAAAATCTCCACCATCCAGCCAGCGCCCGGCACGTTTTCGTTCTCGCTGACGAATCGCCGGAGCGCGGCGAGGTTCGTGCTGTTCTGGAGGCTTTGATAGGCGAGCATCGCCATGTTCAGGCGCGCATCAGCGATTGGCGTCCCAGGCTCGGCGGCGCCGTCTTTCGGCACGACGGCGAGCGCCTTCTGGAGGCCTTCCGGAGCGCGCGGATTCCTCGCCGCCGGGTTCAGGAACACGAAAGTACCCTTGTCCTTGTCGTCCCGCGGGATTGGCCAAAGCTTCGGGGTCATCGTCCGGCCGCTTCCCTGGCTGGTGAAGCGTCCTACTCGCAGCTTTATGCTGGCGAAGACTTCATCCAGGATCACAAAGCCGCGGTCATTGCTTGCCTGGGCGCCGGCCGCCAGAGCATCCAGGAAAGCCTGCGTAAATACGCTATGGCCCTGATCGCGCGAGACCGTCACCTGGAAGGCCTTCTCCCGCGCCGTGCCCGCCGTAATGACGTGGCGGCTTCCGCTTCCGCTAAAGGTGTTCAGCAGGTCGCCGTCAACGTTCGGCGCCGAGCCGTCTTTCGGGTCGAAGCCCAGGCCGGATGTTGATGCGGCTCCACTCCTCACAGCGTGTCACCGCCAGATACTGAGTTGAGTCGAACTCCTCTCGTTTCGCGCCGGCAAACTGAAGGTACCCCGTCGCGCCGCCGATGTCGGCGCCGTGGCCGGAGAAGTAAAACAGCAGGCGATCCTGCGCTGTGACTTCCTTCGGCAGGCGGTTGACCATGTACTGCTCGACCAACCTCGTGGTCAAAACCGCTTTCGCGGGCCTCGTAAACCACATCGAACCCGGCTTGGTTCAGCAGATAATCCCGCAGCTTGTCAAGGTCCGTCTTCACCCAGGTCAGCTCATCCAAGTGCTCGTAACGGCTGACTCCGGCCACGAAGGCGATACTCTTCTCGAACGGGCGGCGGGAGGATTTCCATTGAAACTGGTCCCACAACTGCCGCCAGAAGGACGGCGGCTGCGCGGCGGCCGTGGTCTTCTCGTATCGAACCACGCCATCGCTCTGCGGAGTTCTCCGGATTTGTGCAGGCAGGGTCGACGCAAACCCAGCAAGGGCCAGCGCAGCGAGCCGGCAAATCTTACTCCGTCCCACTTTCCGCCTCTTTTCGTCTGCGATCAAAATGCTCCTTCCAGAAAAAGCCGTTCTGGAAGGCCACCAGAAAAATCATCAATCTCGGGATGGTAAGCCGGTTCAGGTCGATGTCCGCGTTCTGAAACGAGGCGAGAAGCGGGACGTAAACGACGGGGGAGGCGAAAATGGGCGCGACGAAAAGGCCCCAGTCAAACCTCTTCCTCTTCCGCGCCGGCTGCTCAAAATGCTGGTACAGGAACTGTGCCGCCATGCCGAGCACCATGCAAATTCCCAGCGCCGCGGCAAACACCAGGTCCTGGCCGCCCGAGGGGCCTTTTGCCGCCGTACCGGACGCAGGGAGCGGGAAACCGAACAAGAAGTGGAGTAAGCCCGCAAACAAGAGAATCCCGCCGGCCTCCGCAGCAAATCGCCTCCAACTGCCGCTGCTTCTCGCCCAGACGGCCGAAAGCAGCAGGAGAGCAACGAGGGAAAAGCCCACGATGGCCGTCATAACTGAGGACATGCAACCGGGCCCTCCTTCGGAGGACGAACCGTCTCATAAGTCTTCCGTTGCGAGAGGATGAACAGGCCGCAAGCCCATGAACCCGGCTCCGCGGCATCCTGCTTCCCAACGGATCGAGGCCCTTACTTCGCTGTGAGTATAGTACAGACACCTCATTCGCTGCAAGGGCGGGGTTGACAGGGCGGGGTTGAC
>JACQDG010000386.1 GCA_016201185.1 Acidobacteriota bacterium
ATGCTCCGCGATGACGTGGTGGAGGCCGTGCGAACAGGGCAGTTCCACATTTGGGCGGCCGAAGAAGTAGATGACGCCCTGGAACTTCTCACCGGCTTGCCCGGCGGCAAAGCAGACGCCGCCGGGGAATATCCGCAGGGCAGCGTGCATCGGGCCGTTTCGGAACGCCTGGCAAAATACGCGGAGACGCTCAAGGCGCTCTCTGCCGGCGAAGAGAGGAAGCCGGAAGAAGGGCCGGGTGGCAACCGGGCCGGACGGAGGAAGCGAGGACCCTAGGGATTCCAGGCCTGGCGTACGGCGCGCTTCACAAAGACCCGCGCTATGTCGCGGCGATACTCGGGAGTCGAGGCAGAGGTCGTGAGCGGCTTGATGGAGCGGCCGGCAAGCTGGGCGAGCGTCTCGAGCAGCTCATCGCTGAGCCGCGCGTTGTGCAAGGCTTCCTGGGAGCCCTGGACCACCAGCGGCGCCGGGTTGAGCGCCGTCACGGCCACGCGGCCGCCCAGGCACATGCCGTCCGGCGAGATGCTGAGCGCGACGGCCACGCCCGCCAGCGGATAGTCGATCGAGCCCCGCAAACGAAACTTCAGGTAAGCGCCACGCATCCCGCTCGATTCCGCCGGGACAAAAATTCTCGTCAGAATTTCATCGCCCGCCAGCTTCATTCGCGCCATGCCGTCGCCGGTGTAGAACTGCTCGAGCGGCAAGCGGCGCGCGCCGCGCGGCGAGACGATTTCGATCTCCGCCCCCAATGCCAGCAGCGCGGGGGCCGTATCACCGGAAAAAACCGCCCAGCAGCGGTCTCCGCCTGGAGCCACGTGGCAGGCCGTGCCGTCCTTCTTCAGGCAGAAGCCGCAGGACTGCCGCCAGAATTGCGACTGGTTGTACCAAAGGCAGCGGGTGTCGAGGCACAGGTTGCCGCCGAGGGTGCCCATGGTGCGCAGCACGGGGCTGGCGATCACGTGAGCGGCTTCGGCCAGCACGGGAAAGTGGCGGCGCACTTCAGCCGAGCCGGCAACTTCCGACACAGTTGTCAGGGCGCCGATCTCGAGGCCTGCCCCGTTGCGGATGTACCGCAGCTCGCCCAGGGACTTCAGGTCCAGCAGATAACGCGGGGCGAACAACTTTTGTTTGAGGCTGGGCACCAGGTCGGTGCCGCCGGCGATCACCTGGATTGCGCCGCGACGCCGGTCCAGCAGCTCGAGCGCTTCCTCCAGTGTCCGGGGCCGGAGGACTTGGAACTCAGGCAGGCTCATCCGGCCGCTCCCCGCGCTGCCCTGCTTTGCTTGAGCGCGTGCAGCACTTTATCGGGCGTGATCGGGAGGTCGTTGATCCGCACGCCGACAGCGTCGTAGACGGCGTTGGCCACGGCGGGAATCGAGGCGGCCAGCGAACCTTCGCCCGCTTCCTTGGCCCCGAACGGCCCTTCCGGGTCGATGCTTTCGACCAGGATGCAGTCGATCTGGGGCGACGCGGTATCGACGGAGGAAGGCGAGCGGTACTCGAGCAGCCCTGGATTCATCAGCAGGCCGCGCCGCCACACCATCTCTTCTTGCAGCGCCTGGCCCAGGCCCATAGAGACGGAGCCGATTACCTGTCCTTCCACAGTGAGCGGGTTCAGCGCGCGGCCGCAGTCGTGCGCTACCCAGATTTTGTGGACGGTCACCTGCCCGGTTTCTTCATCCACGCTCACTTCCGCTACCTGGGCGCTGTAGCTGTAAGCGGGCGACGGCCCGACGCCCGCGCCCTTGAACTTGCCGCCCCTGGCCTCCGCCGGCGGAGTGTAACTGCCCTGGGCGGTGAGGACACCGTGAAGCTCGAAGGCGCAGGCCAGGGCATCGTCAAAGGGAAGGGCGATCCGTTCGTCCTTCTTCCAATAGACGCGCTCGTCGCGGCTTTCGAGTTCCTCCGCCGGCAGGGCCATCTTTTGAGCTGCGGCGGTGAGGATCTGGGCTTTAAGATCCCGCGCCGCAGTCAACGCGGCGTTGCCGGCCATGAAAGTAACGCGGCTCGAATAGCTCCCCAGGTCCACCGGGGTGGTACCGGTGTCCGCCGCCACCACCTTGACTCGCTCGAAGCGCAAGCCCAGCTCCTCGGCCACAATTTGCGCCTGGACCGTGTCGCAGCCCTGGCCGATCTCTGCCGCGCCGGTATAAACGACAATGCTGCCGTCGGGGCCGGCCTTCAGGGTCACGGAGGAATGCGGCATGTCGGAGCGGTTGATGGGATTGGCCGCCCCGCTCACGTAATGGCTGCCGGCCAAGCCCAGCCCGCGGCCGCGCGGCAGCTTGCCCCGGCGCTCGCGCCAGCCGGAGGCTTCTACGACTTTTTCGATGCACTCCGGGTAGCCGTAGCTGGTGACGCGCAGGTTATTCACAGTGACGCAGGGAGGGGTGAGCTTGTTGCGCAGGCGGACTTCCGCCGGGTCCATGTCGAGGTCACGCGCTAGCATGTCGAGCTGCGACTCGAAAGCGAAGCGCACGTCTACCGTGCCGTGGCCGCGCATGGCGCCGCAAGCGGGCTTGTTGGTGAGCACGCGATAGCCGTCGTACCGCACATTTTGGATGTCGTACATCGCGCCCAGCAGTTGCCCGGAGTAAAGCACCGTCACCGGGCCGTAGCCGCAGAAGGCCCCGCCGTCCTGGATGACGGTCGCCGCAACGGCCTGGATTTTGCCGTCCCGCGTGACGCCGGTCTTCAGATCGATGATGGTCAGCGGCCGCCCCCGGTGGGCGTAGAAGACCTCCTCGCGGGAGTAGGTGACTTTCACCGTCGCTTTCGCTTTCTTGGCCAGAACGGCGGCGATCGGCTCGAGCGGGCAGACTTCGCTCTTGCCGCCGAAGCCGCCTCCCACCGCCGCCTTGATCACGCGGATGCTGCTCTCCGGCATCTCGAGCACCGCGGCCAGCGTGCGCTGCAGGTAATAAGGAACTTGCGTCGATGACCAGACGGTCATGGTCCCGCTAGGGTCTAGCGACGCCAGCGTGGAGTGCGGCTCCATGGCGGCGTGGGTCACCTCGGCGCAGCGATAGCGGTCCTCGCGCACGAAATCGCAAGCGGCGAAAGCGGCCTCTACATCGCCGAAATTGTGGTGGTACTCCTTTTCAATGTTGTGCGGGCGGTCGTCATGGATCAGGTCCGATTCCGCCTGCATCGATTCCAGCGGATCG
>JACQDG010000389.1 GCA_016201185.1 Acidobacteriota bacterium
CAGCGCGAGCGAAGTTATCCACCCCTGAACGCCGCTCGAGGCCCCCCTCCACGCCAGGCCCGCCATCGTTGTGCCCCGAAAAGACCCGCCAAGGGCAGACGCTCCGTAGAAATTCGAGGCGCACAGATTGGCCAGGCTCCACACACTCGAACCTCGCAGCGCTGCATCCAGCATGAGATATACGGTCATCACTGCGCCGGCGACGATGCCGGTCTCGATCCCCACCAGGCCGCGCCACACGGCGCCTATTTTCGGACCTGTTTCGTTGGATGCCGGCGCCGGCGCCGGTTCTTGTGTCTCGGAGATCGCCTTTTCGCTGGTTTGTATGTTGGCCGACGCCACCCACTCAGAATTTACTTTCGTGTCTGGCTCGATCGGGGTCGGCATAGAAAATCCCATGCTAGCATAGAGGGAATTTCCAGCCAGGATTCGGGGTATTTGGATTAGGAGCGCGACCCGCGCCCTTGCTAAATCTGGGACTTTTATGGAGCATCGCGTAGTCATTACCGGGATCGGCGCCATCAGCCCGAACGGCGTGGGCCGGGAGGCTTTCTGGGCGGCCACCCGCTGTGGGAAGAGCGGCGTCAAGCCGATCAGCCTCTTTGACGCTTCGAAGCTCCCGGTGCGCGTAGCGGGCGAGGTGACTGGCCTCGATTCCAATTGCTACGTCTGCCCCAAGGACCGCCCCCATGTCTCCCGCGTCGTTCCCCTGGCCCTGGCCGCCGCCGAGGAAGCACTCCAGGACGCTGCCATCGGGCCCCAGCAGATGAACCGCGAGCAATTGCGGCAGATATCGGTCATGGTCGGTTCGGGCGGCGGCAGCCAGGAGTTCACCGAGGAGCAATACCGCCTCTACTACACCGGCCAACTCAAACAAGTCAGCGTTTATACCATTCCTTCCTCCACCATCGGCACCCTGGCGAGCGAGGTCTCCATGCACTTCGGATTCCGGGGCTCAAGCCATGTCATCTCCACCGGCTGCACCTCCTCGAGCGATGCTCTGGGCTACGCTTTCCGGCAGATCAAGTACGGCTCGGCGAGCACGATCGTGGTGGGCGGGGCCGATGCGCCCATCTCCTACCTCATCGTGCGCGGCTTTATCCTGATGCGCATCCTGACCCAGAGCTGGAACCACGCTCCGGCGCGGGCATCGCGGCCCTTTTCCGCCGACCGCAATGGCTTCGTGCTGGGTGAAGGGGCGTGGTTCTTTGTTCTGGAATCGCTCGAAAGCGCGCGGGCCCGTGGCGCGCCGATTTACGGCGAGATAGCCGGCTATGGATCCACGTGCGAGGCCTACCACCGCGTGCGTCTGGAAGAGTGCGGCGAGGAGCCCGCCCGCGCCATGCGCCTGGCCATGGAGGAAGCCCGCGTCGATTCCCACCACGTGCAGTATGTCAACCTGCACGGCACCGCCACCGAACTCAACGACCGCATCGAGACCCGCGCCGTCCGCCTCTGTTTTAACAATCATGCCGACCGGCTGGCGGGCTCGGCGCTCAAGTCCCTGATCGGCCATCCGCAAGGGGCCTGCGGCGCGGCTGGCGTCGCCGCCACCCTGCTCGCCATGCGGGACGGCGTGCTTCCGCCCACCATCAACCTAGAAACCCCCGACCCGGAGTGCGACCTGGACTATGTGCCCGACATCGGCCGCCGCGCGCAGATCAACTGCGCCGTGGTCAACTGCATCGGATTCGGCAGCAAGAATTCAGCGCTCGTGCTGAAGAAGGTCGAGTGACGCCCCGCCCCTTCATCCCCGAGTTGCTCGATACCGGCAATGCCGCGCCGGAAGAAATCCGGCGCAACCTGGCAGACCTGCGCCGCTTGAACCGTTGGCTGGGCGCTCGCCGGGTGCTGCTTAAGATCCTTGCCGCCGAAGTGCGCCGGGCGAAACTGAAGACTTTCTCCCTGCTGGACGTGGGCGCAGGCTCCGGGGACCTGCCCGCAGCCATAGCGCGCCGTTTTCCGGCCGCCTTCGTGGTTGCCTGTGACTTGAAGCCGCTGCACCTCGAGGAGGCTACGACGAAGGCCGTCGCTGCCGCCGCCGAAGCCCTGCCTTTTCGGGACGGTTCTTTCGACTTTGTCTCCGCTTCGCAGCTTTTGCACCAGTTTCGGGACCCGGAAGTAATTCGCCTGCTCGCCTCCTTCGGCCGCCTGGCTCGGCGCGCCGTGCTGATTCACGACCTCGAGCGGCACTGGTTCCCGCTGCTGTTCCTTCGCCTCACGGAGCCGTTTTTTGCCCGCAGTTACCTGGCTAAGCATGATGCTCCGGCCTCGGTTCGGCAGGGATTTCGTCCGGGCGAGCTGGCTCGGCTGGCCCGGACCGCCGGCTTCAGCGATATCTCTGAGCGCCGCCATTGGCCCTGGTTTCGGCTCAGCCTGCTGGCTCGCCGCCATGCATGAAAACTTTCCCATCATCGGAGGCGGTCCGGCCGGGGCGGCAGCGGCCCTTGCCGTTTTGCGGAACGGCGGCCGCCCGCTTATCTACGAGAAGTCTGCCTTTCCCCGCCACAAGCTGTGCGGCGAATTCTTTTCCCCTGAGGCGCTGCCGGCTCTGGAGGAGATTGGGGCGGCGGAAGGATTTCTTCGCCTCAAGCCTGCCCGCGTGACCCATGCCGAGCTGCACTTCGCCCGATCCAGCCGCCGTTTCTCGCTCCCCGAGCCCGCCTATGGCCTGAGCCGTTACGCCTTCGATGATTTCCTGTTGCGGCTGGCCGTCGAACGCAGCGCCGAGCTTCGCCACGAGCAGGCCACGAACCCGGCCAGCCCTGCCGTGTTGGCCACGGGCCGATCGGTTGCTTCCACAAGAGGCCGCCGCACTTTCGGCTTTAAGGCCCATTTTTCCGGCCCCGCCAATAACGCTGTGGAGCTTTACTTTTTCCCGGGCGGCTATTGCGGGGTGAACCCGATCGAGGGGGGCAAGACCAACGTCTGCGGCTTGGCAAGGGAAGACCTGCTCGGCAGGCACGGCTTCCGTGTGGAACGGCTCATAGAAAGCCTGCCGCGTCTTAAGGAACGCCTGGCCCCGCTGGCCCAGGAAAATCGCTGGCGCGTCTCCGGGCCGCTGCGCTATGGCTTGGCGCACGACGCGGAGGATTCGCTGCTTCGCATCGGCGACGCGGCCTGCTTTGTGGATCCGTTCACCGGCACTGGCCTGTTAGCGGCCGTTCAGACTGGAATCTGGGCCGGCGCTGCGCTTCTTCGCGCG
>JACQDG010000013.1 GCA_016201185.1 Acidobacteriota bacterium
CCCACGATCTCCTCCTTGCCGACCTTGTTGGTGCGACAAATCGAGTCGCTGTAAGGATTGTTGTTGAGCAGGGCGGCCTCGATCAGGTCCTTGCGCCCGAGCAGCAGACCGGAGCACTGCGGCCCGCGGATCCCCTTGCCACCGGAAAAGGTCACCAGGTCGTAGCCCATTTTGATGTACCGCCAGAGGTTCTCGACCGGCGGCACGTCGGCAGCGGCATCGTTGAAGGTGGGCACGTTGAGCTTCTTGCCCAGTTGCGCGAACTCTTCGACCTTGATCTTGCCGTTGGGGTCGGCGGCGTTGAAGAACAGCATCATGGCGGTGCGTTCGTTCGCAGCGCGTTCCAGTTCTTCCCGGGTCTCGACCTCAACCAGCCGGACTCCGACGTTTCGTACGGCGTGGTCGTAGCCGTAGCGATGGGATTTCTGAATGAGAACCTCGTTCTTCATGCCGGCGGTGTCGGGAATGCGGCGGATCTTGTCCGCGTCCTTCCCGGTGACGCAGGCGGCCGTGCCCAGCGAGAGTGCCGAAGCGGCCCCGGCGGTCACCAGGGCGGCTTCGCAGCCGACGAGCGTGGCGATCTTCTTCCCCACCGCTTCGTGCAATTCGTTCAGGTTGACAAATTGCCGGGCGGCGGTCTCCATGGCCTCCACCGCCTCCCGAGGCAGCAGCGACGCAGTGAGCATGGTGTAGGTGCCCGCCGCATTGATAAAGGGGCGAACGCCCAACTCCTTGTAGACATCCCGCTTGACGGGCTTGGCCGCCAGGGCCGAGGCGGGTACCAGCCCGCCCAGAATCCCGCCCACGCCGGGCAGAGAAACCAGGGATTGTAAGAATCCGCGACGATTCGGGGACATGGGAACCTCCTTCAGAAAAAGCAGGTCGCCCGCATGATAGCACGGAGCGGAGGGGCCGATGGCACCATGGCCGTCAGGTTCTGGTCGGTGAGGGCAGCCATGGCCCGGTGGCCATACGCCAAGGCGTCTTTCAAATACTTAACTATGTCGTCTTTGGTCTTGAGCGAGGCCGGCCCGTTCTCATCTTTTCCGGTTTCGCTGGGGTTCTTCTCGACCAGCACGCTGGCCGAAGCGGCGTAAATCACCGCCGCCACGTGCGAGACCTGCTGGCCGAAGGTGCGGACGTCCTTGAACTCGCCGTTGGTCGGAGCAAAACCGTACTTGTCGGCAGGCATGGCCTCAGCGAGTGGAACGATTTCGCGCTCGACCATCGTCAGTTGCTGGTCGAAAATCTTGCTGACGGGAGGAGCACCAGGCTCGGCGCCGAAGAGCGCGCCCGCCGGGAGCGCAAGGGAAAGGAAAGCACACGAAAGTCGGTTCATCGAAACTCTCCTAAGAGCGGCATGGGGAGATTATACTGCGAGCTACGCTCACACTGGCGGCTCGTCGCCTACGTGGAACACTTCCATTTCGCGCTGCAACTCACGGCGGGGAATCGTCTCGAGCAGCCGCACGCAGCGGTTCCAGCGGAGGATGGCGTCGTCGTTGTCCGGCGGGCGAACCTTTTCAGCGTCCTCGAAGCACTGCATGGCCTTCTCGAACAGCACTAGCAGAGTGTGGGGCGGCCGGCCGGCGCGCAGTTGCGCCTTGGCCCGCCGGTAATACAGCAGGCCGGTGTAATAGGAGCGCTCGTAGTCGTCCTGGAGGCTAAGAAAGATGCCTTCTGCCTCGGCGTAGCGGTCTGACAAGCCGCCATTGAACTGGTCGGTGATCGCCAGCCCCAGCAGGCGCTGCGCGACCTGGTGATGGGGCTCGACCGCCAGAATGTCCCGGCAGATCGACTCCGCCTCCTCCGGCTCGTTCCGATTCCGGTACAACTCGACCTTCGAGATCGCCTCGTCAATGCTGCTCTTGGAAATGGGCTTCAGTTTGACGTCCACAGCGCCTCCTTGGCGACTAGCGGATGGTCCACAACAGGTAACCCGCCGCAGCCGTCCCGGCCATCGCCCCGCCGTAGCAAAAAGTGAAGATCAACTCGTTCAGGTGCTTGATTTGCAGTCCGTCGTAGAGGGTGTAGCGGAACCGGTGCGCCCAATGAAAAAGCGGCAGCGAGCAAAGCACGAACAGATAAATCCGCGTGAGAGGATGCCGGACTAACGCCAGCAGGCGCTGGTAACCGGGGTCCGGCAGCCATCCCAGGGGGAAGGCCACGCCGAACAGGAAAAGATGGACCGGGATGAGAAACGCCGCCACTACCCCTCCGGCGCTGAACAGCGACCAGAGAAGCGGCTCATTCGACCTTTTCGGCATCCTACCCTCCCAAAACTACCCAGGCGACCGCGCCCGACAGAACCAGCCAGACCACATAATTCGGCGCCGCGACCAGGAAATCGGGCAGCCGCTTCCCTTTCACCCGGACGGGCATCGCACTCGGCGTCAGGTTAAACCAGGTGATGGCGTGGAAGACCACGAAGAAGAGGCTGACCGCGGCCAGCGCGATGAGAAACGGATGCTTCACCAGTTCCTGGAATTCGGCATAAGCCTGCGGCCCGCGTCGCAAAGCGCTGAGCTGGAGCAGGGCCATGACCACGAACGAAACAACCGAAAGACTGCTGAGCTCACGGATAATAAATTTCAGGTAGGGCCAGCGCCACAGCCACCAATAGGTGGAAACACGGGGCCGGTACCAGCGGGGATGAAATTCGGTGTAAGCAGGCGTCTCGTTCATTTTGCCCCCCACGGCATGAGCAGCGACTGAAACCATTCTATCGTGGCCGTGAGCTTGTATTGCTGGATGGCCCCGGCGGGGTCCACGTTCTTGGGGCACACCTTGGTGCACTCCCCTACAAAGGTGCAGTCCCAGATCCCGTCTTCCTGGGACAGTAGATCGGTCCGTTCCCCGGCGCCCTGGTCCCGGGAATCCTTGTTATACCGCTGCGCCAGGGCCAGGACCGCCGGGCCCTTGAAATGTTTTTCCAGCCCGTAGACCGGGCAGGCGGCGTAGCACAGCATGCAATTGATGCACATACTATACTGCTTGTAGGCGTCCATCTGCTCCGGGGTCTGGAGGTATTCCCCTGCCGAAAGGGGCTTCTCCTCCCGGCGGACGATCCAGGGCTTGACGGCTTTCAGCTTGTTCAGGAAGTCCGTCATCTCGATCACCAGGTCGCGAACCACGGGGAAATATTGCAGGGGCTGGACACGGATGGGCCCCGGCGCGTAGTTCGAAAGGAAGGTGGCGCAGGTCAGTTTGGGCTCCCCGTTCACCATCATGCCGCAGCTCCCGCAGATGCCCATGCGGCAGGACCAGCGGAACGACAGCGAACCGTCCACCTTGTCCTTGATGTAATTCAGGGCGTCGAGCACCACCCAGTCTTTGCGCAGCGGCGCCTCGAAGGTCTGAAAGCTCGGCTCGGCGTCTCGCTCCGGGCAATACCGCGTCACTTCCAGCGCGATGGTATCAGCCATATATTCCTACTTTCCGTACACCCGCTCCCCCGGCGGCCAGCGCGTGATGGTCACCGGCAAGTATTCCACGCGGGCCGAAGCGTCGTCCTTCCGGGAGACCAGGGAATGAGCCAGGAATTTCTGGTCGTCCCGGTTCGGAAAATCCGTGCGCTGGTGGGCGCCGCGGGACTCGGTCCGGTGGAGCGCGCACTGGACCATGGTTTCGGCTACGTCCAGCATGTAGGAAAGCTCCAGGGCCGCGGTCAGCTCGGTGTTGAAAGTGCGGCTGCGGTCGTCGAGCGAGATGCGGCGAAAGCGCTCCTGGACCTCGCGCAGCTTGCCGGCCGCCTCGGCGAGCAATGCGCCGTTGCGGTAGATGCCGCAGCTTTTCTCCATGGTCTTCTGCATCTCTTCCCGGATGGTCGCAATGCGCTCCCGGCCTCCGGTCTTGCGCAGGAACTGCTCTTCCAGCCGGTTCTGCTCATCCAGGGCCTGAGACAGAACAGCGCCACCCGGCGCCTTCTGCTCCGCAGCATAAGCCGCGGCGGCCCTTCCGGCGCGAGCCCCAAAGACCAGCAGCTCGGGCAAGGAATTGGACCCCAGGCGATTGGCCCCGTTGATGCTGACGCAGGCGGCCTCGCCGGCGCAATAGAGTCCCGCCAGCGGCGTGGCCCCGTTGATGTCCGTGTGCACCCCTCCCATCATGTAGTGCACTACGGGCCGGACCGGGATCAGCTCTCTGACCGGATCGATGTTCTCGTACTTGAGGCACAGCTCGCGGACAAAGGGAAGCTTGGTGTTGATCAGCTTCTCGCCCAGGTGGCGCAGGTCCAGGTAGACCACCGGGCCATAGGGCGTGTCGATGGTACGGCCCTTCTCCTGCTCCGCAACGAAGGCCTGCGACAGGCGGTCGCGCGGGCCGAGCTCCATGCTGCGGAGCACGGGCTTCGGCTGCGGCTTGCCCAGGTTATAGTCCTGGAGGTAGCGGTAGCCGTCCTTGTTAAGCATGTAGCCGCCTTCGGAGCGGGCGGCTTCCGTGATCAGGATGCCGGTGAAGGGAAGCCCCGTCGGATGGTACTGGATAAACTCCATGTCCTTCAGCGGGGCGCCGGCCCGGTAGGCCAAGGCCATGCCGTCGCCATTCTGGATGCTGGCGTTGGTGGTGAACGGGAAAATGCGGCCGCAGCCGCCGGTGCACACGATGACAGCCCTGGCGGTGATGGCCCGGATCCTGCCGGTCATCAGCTCGATGGCCACCACACCCTGCACCCGGCCGTCATCCACCAGCAAGCGGGTGACG
>JACQDG010000394.1 GCA_016201185.1 Acidobacteriota bacterium
CATCGAGAACGGTATGCGCCGCAGAACGCCATCCTCGGAATTGCCGGTGATGTGCGCAGCGCGGAGGTGGCGCCCAAGTTGGAGCGGTGGCTGGCCGCCTGGGCGAAGACGGACTGGAGGCCGTCCTTGCCCCCCAATCCCGTCCCGGCTGCCACCAAGAAGATCTTTCTGGTGGACCGGCCCAACTCTGTGCAAACCGACGTCTCATTGGGCAACATCGCCATTGACCGCCGGTCGCCGGACTATATTGCGATGGTCGTGATGAACCGCGTGGTGGGCGACGGGCCCGCGGCCCGGCTGTTCATCAACCTGCGCGAAGAGAAGGGTTACACTTACGGGGCCTACAGTTTCCTGGTGGCACGCAAATACCCGGGACCATGGCGCGCCGTCGGCAATATGCGGACCGATGCCACGGACGGCGCCATGACCGAATTCTTTAACGAGATCCGCCGGATTCGTGACCAGAGCGTCCCCGAGGCAGAGCTGGAGGAAGCGAAGCGCTCCGTAGTGGCGTCCTTCGCCCTCTCGATCGAGGATCCGACCGACGTGCTCGACTACGCACTCACCCGCAAGATCTACGATCTGCCGCCCGATTACTGGGATACTTACCCGGCCCGCATCATGGCGGTCACCGCCAAGGAGGTGCAGCAGGTCGCCCGCCAGTACTTGAATCCCGATGCTGTGCAGGTGGTGGCCGTGGGCGACGGCAGCAAGATCAAAGCGGTGCTCGAAAAATACGGCCCGGTCGAGGTCTACGACACCGAGGGAAAACCAAAGGCCAATTGAAGCCGCAGATGAACACGAATGCCCGAATTGCCGGAAGTCGAAGCTGTATGCCGGGTGGTGCGTCGCGCTCTGAAGGACCGGCGTATCGTCTTCGCTGAGATTTTCCGGAAGCGCATCTGCGCACCGCAAACACCTTCCCAATTTGCCAGGGCTGTGGCCGGGCGCCGCTTCCAAAGCGTCGAACGGCGCGGCAAGAACATCCTGATACACCTGGAGGGCGTGACCCTGTGGGCTCACCTGCGCATGACCGGGGACTTCTACCCCGTCGCCGTCCCGCGGCTCACGCCCCCCACCGCGGCAGCGCAGTTCGTTCTGGATAACGGACGGGCGCTGGTATTTGACGATCCACGCGGGCTGGGGGTGTTGCGTGCGGTGAAGCCCGCGCAGTGGAAGCGCTTGCTTGGCACGCTCGGTCCCGATGCGTTGTCCCCCGAATTCACCGCAGAGCGCTTCGCCGGCCTGGCCAAGTCCAGCCGGGCTCCGATCAAGCTCTTCCTGATGGACCAGCGGTGGGTGGCAGGTCTGGGGAATATCTACGCGGCCGAAGCGCTGTTCCGCGCCCGGATCGACCCGCGGCACTGTGGAGCCGGCCTGGGCCGCGCCCGGCTGCTCCGCCTGCACCGTGCCATTGTCGCGCTACTCACCAATGCGGTAAAATCAGCTTCTCTGGCCTATCGGCGCCCCGGCGTTTTTGCCGAAGGAGAAACCTTTCGTCCGGCTGTGTACGGGCGTGAGGACCGACGCTGTCCCGCTTGCGCGGGGCTCATTCGCCGTATCGTGCAGGGCGGGCGCTCCACTTTTTTCTGCCCCGGCTGCCAGAGCTAGACTCAATACCTACTGCCATGCCGCCCAAAGCACAGGAATTCCGAGAGAAACTTGCCAGTCGCATTCTGGTGTGCGACGGCGCCATGGGCACCATGCTCTACTCGAAGGGCATCTTCATCAACCGCTGTTTTGACGAGCTGAACCTTTCCGCGCCTGACCTAGTGCGGCAGGTTCACCAAGAGTACCTGCAGGCGGGTTCGGAAATCCTGGAGACTAACACTTTCGGCGCCAACGCCTACAGCCTGGCCAAGCACGGCTTTGCCGAAAAGCTGGCAGACATCAACCGGGCCGGTGTGAAGCTGGCACGGGAAGTGGGCGGGGAGAAAGTGTTCATCGCCGGCTCGGTGGGCCCGCTCGGGGCGCGGATCGAGCCGCTGGGCCGCATCTCGTTCGAGGAGGCGCGGGCGGCCTTCAGGCGCCAGATCGAAGTGCTGCTTGAATCGGGCGTCGACCTGGTGATCCTGGAAACCTTTTACGACCTGAACGAGCTGCGCGAAGCCATTCTGGCGGCGCGCGAGGCCGGCGGAGCCGAGCTGCCCGTAGTGGCCCAGGTGAACCTGGACGATGACGGGGCCATGTTCAACGGGACCCTTCCCGAGGTGTTTACCCCCCAGATCGACGAGTGGGGCGCGGACGTGATCGGCTGCAATTGCTCGAGCGGGCCGAAGATCATGTTGGACGTGATCGAGCAGATGCTTCAGCTCACGCGCAAACCGGTCAGCGCCCAGCCCAACGCGGGGCTGCCGGCCAACGTGGAGGGCAGAAACATTTACCTCTGCTCGCCGGAGTACATGGCGCAATACGCCCGGCGCTTCATCTGGGCAGGCGTGAAAATCGTGGGCGGCTGCTGCGGCACCACTCCGGAGCACATCAAGGCCATTAAGAGCGAAGTCCGGTCGCTGCAGCCCAGCCAGGCCCGGCTGTCGGTGACCGTGCACAGCCCGCACGCCCACGCCAAGGCCCTGGCGCCTGTGCCGCTGGCGGAACGATCCCAGCTGGGCTGCAAGATCGCCGCCGGCAAGTTTGTGGTTTTCGTCGAGATTCTGCCGCCGCGCGGCGTGGATGCCTCGAAGGAAGTGGCTGGCTCCGAGCTCTGCCGCCGGCACGGCATCGACGCGATCAATGTGCCCGACGGCCCGCGGGCCAGCGCGCGGATGAGCGCCCAGGTTACCGTCAAGCTGATTCAGGAGCAGGCGGGAATTGAGGGCGTGCTGCACTTCTGCTGCCGCGACCGAAACATTCTGAGCATCCAGTCGGAGCTGCTCGGGGCCCACGCCTTGGGCATCCGCAACCTGATCTGCATTACGGGCGACCCGCCGCGCATGGGCACTTACCCGGACGCCACGGCCGTCTTCGAC
>JACQDG010000395.1 GCA_016201185.1 Acidobacteriota bacterium
GCTTGCCACCGACGCTGTCGGCAACTATGAAGCTCCCGGACTCAAGTACGGCAACTACAAGGTGATTGTGTCGATGCCGGGTTTCTCCAATTACGAGATCACCGGCGTTGTTCTGAGTACCAGCGAGGTGGCGCGCGCCGACGCCCGGCTGCGGCCGGCCACCGCCGCCGAAACCGTCGTCGTCACCTCCGAGGCGCCGCAGATCGACACCGAAACGCCGACCATCGCTGCCACCCTCGACAACCAGGCGATTGTCGAGCTGCCGCGCGACAGCCGTGACATTTACACGTTTTTGTATCTGAATCCCAACATCGTACAGGGCTCGGACGACGGCGCCTTCAAGTTTCTGGGAGCGCAAACCTACGGCGCCAGCTTCTCACTCGACGGGCAGCGGTCCAACGGCGGGGTGTTCGGCGAGCCGACTTCCAGCCAGCCGTCGCTCGAGGCCGTCGGGCAGTTGGTGGTGCTGTCGAACGACTTCACCGCCGAGTATGCCGGCATCGCCAATATCCGCGTGGAGACGAAGCGGGGGATCCAGGACTACCATGGCTCGCTGTTTTACAACAACAAGAACTCCTCGCTGGCCGCCTGGAACTACAACGACAAGATCGGGCAGGCCAATTTTCTGCCGACGGCCGCCCAATCGAGCTACCCCAATCCCTATTTCAACCTGAACGAAATGGGGGGATCGTTCGGGGGACGGGTCCCGCGCCTGAAGAATACCTTTTTCTTCGCGGCCTATGAGCGGCGCTGGTTTGCCAGCCCGGTCCAGATTCACAGCACCAGCCTGCCCCACCCCAGCCTGTGGACGGGCGATTTTTCGCTGGTCAATGATTCCAAGAAGCCCGCGGTGCCGGCGGGCGTGGAGCTGACCGCGGCGGAGATCGCCCAGAACACGGTGGGCGGGCAAGGCCAGCAGTTCATCACCATTCCCCAGCGCCTGCTGAACCCCGTCACGACGGCGATGATCCAGAAGTATTTCCCGTCGGCCAGTCCCAACTATCCCATCAATCCGAACAATGGCCGGCTGGTGGATTATTTCAACCTGCTGCCCGGGCGCACCAACCGCGATTTGGGCACGTTCCGCATGGACCACGATTTTACAGCCAAGGACAAAGTGTACTGGGTCTTCAACATCACCTCCCAGACCAGCGCCACCTCGCCGGTCGTCAGGCCGTTCATTGGCCTGGGGCTCACGCAAAATGAGCGGAAGAACTATACTTTTTCGCTCTCCCACAGCCACCTGTTCAGCAACAATCTGATCAACGAAGCGCGCGGCGGGTTCAACCGGCAGGACTCGTTCCGGCAGAGCAACCAGACTTTGCGCCAGTTCCTGGCCAATATCGGATTTGACCAGAGCGACATCGATGCTTACGGCACGGTGGTGGGCGCGCTGGAACTCGACACGCCCGGGCATCCGGCGGTGCAGTTCGGAAACAGCAGCGCTTTCCAGATCTTCAGCAACGGCGGGCGCAACACCTACCGGCCCCTCGACCAAAGCCTTGCTACTTTCGGAGACACGCTGACCTGGATCAAGGGCAAGCACACCATCAAGGCCGGCGCGGATGTGGTCCGCAACGCGGCGGTGGACGGCTTTTCGGCCAATCGCAACAACCCGCGGGGCCGCATCAATTACACCGGCACGGGGATCAACGGCTTCTCGCGATTCCTGATGGGCCTGCCCGCTAACACCTTGAACTATAACTCGCAACAGCGCGGCCCCATGGACGTTTACAACTGGGAACAGGGCTACTTCGTCCAGGACGATTTCAAGATCCACCCGAAGCTCACTTTGTATTACGGCCTGCGGTACGAAATCATCACCCCGTTCGTGGAAACGAACGACCTGCTGGTGAATTTCGATCCGAATTTTGTGGACTCCACGACCGGGACCCACGGCCGTTTCGTGGTGCCTTCTTCGGCGGTCATCAGCCAAGTAGACCCCCGCATGGTGGCCTTCGGGATTACCACTGCCGACAAGCTGGGCCTGGGCCCGCAGCCTGGTGAAGACGGATAAAGGGGACCTTGCTCCGCGCGTCGGAGGGGCGTGGCGGTTCACGGAAAAATCCGTGATAAGGGCCGGCTATGGCCTCTACTATCCGACTTCGGCCGCGCAGGGCATGCGGGACGCCATGGCCACCAACCCCTTCAACCAGGGCCGAACAGCAGGAGCCACCGCCGATGCCCCGCTTTCCCCCTGGCCTGGCTTCGCCCATGGCTTCAGCCCGCTGACCGGCGGGAGCCTGAGGCGGCTGAGCGGCTTCCCGTCGGCCAACGCCCTTCCGTTTGATTTGAAAGAGCCGCGCATCCAGCAGTACAACGTGACATTCGAGCAAGAGATTGGCTGGAAGACCGCCCTCCGCGTCTCCTATCTCGGCACACGGATGTCCCGGCTGATCACGGGCCGCGACCTGAACATGATCCCGCCGAATGACATCCCCTACGCCACTACCATCGGCGACGGCGTGACGGCCTGCGACCCTTACAACGGCGACTGTGACACTTCGGATGCCGACCGGGCCCGGGTGCCCTTCCCCGGCCTGGGTGACTACCTGTCGAGCTTTGGCAACTTCGGCCACGGCTACTCCCACGCTTTTCAGGCCGAGGCAAAGCGGCGTTTCTCAGGCGGCTTTCTGTTTAATGCCAACTACACCCTGCTCTCTCAACAGGTCAGCGCCGTCGATTCGGCTAACTCCACCCTGGGCGGCACGGCCTACAACCAGTTCAAGCCGGAGAACGATTTCGGACGGGATTCTTTCGTGCCTCGCCACCGCTTCGTCCTTTACAGCATCTACGAGGTGCCGGTTGGCAAGGGCAAGAAGTTCGGATCTTCCATGCCGAAATGGGCGGAGACAGTAGTGGGCAACTGGGAGACTTCCTGGCAGATGTTCGCCAAGTCGGGCACCGGCTTCACCCCATGGTGGGGCTGCGACAACTGCGATCCGGCTAGGCCCGGCAACCTTGCCTCGAGTTTCATCGATCCGCTAGGGGATTTCGGTGATGCCGGGGGCGGCTACCGGCCCCTGGTCGCCGGCGACCCGACGAAGCGCAGCGGCAACCAGATATTCAATCCCGATGCGTTCGATGTGCCCACGGTAGGGGCCGATGTCCTTGACAACCCCAAAGTGGCCAAGCGGAACCTTCTCACCGGTCCGGGCACATGGGGCGTGAACCTCGGCGTGCACAAGCGGTTCCGGTTCGGCGAGCGGCTGGTCGCGGACCTGGGGGCGGATTTCAACAACCTCTTCAACCACCCGCTGTTTTCCCCGAACCAGGACGGAGGCGACACCTACTCCAATCTAGGCAGCTTCAGCATTGGCGTGGATCCCAACACCTTTAAGATCCTGCCGATCACCGACGTGACGCGGAACCCCGATTTCGGCCGCTTGCTCAACAGCTACACGCAGGAGGGCGTCGACAGCCGCCGCACCGTGCGGGTGAAGCTGCGCATCACCTTTTAGCCACGGCGCGGCCGGCTCGGGGCGCCGCCCCACGGCCCGCGATGTGGTATGCTCGCGCCGAGGTGGCATATGCAAACCCTGCCTCTTTCTCACAAGCGCGGATTGCTTTATTTAGTCGCGGTCTTGCTGGTCGCCGCGACTCAAGGAAACCTCGGTGCACAGCAATCCACTCTGGGGAAAATTGCTTTCCCGACCTCCGGCTCCCCGCAAGCGCAAGCATGCTTCGTGCGGGGAGTCCTAGCCCTGCACTCTTTCTGGTTCGAGGAGGCAGCCGACCAGTTTCGCGAATGCACCAAGGCGGAGCCGGACTTCCTGATGGGGTACTGGGGCGAGGCCATGACGTACAATCACCCGCTCTGGGCCCAGCAGGACACCAAGGCTGCCAGGAAGGTCCTCGCTAACATCAAAGATACGTCCCGGCTGACGCCGCGGGAGCAGGCTTACATAAGCGCGGTCAAAGTCTTGTACGGCCCGGGCGACAAGCTCAGCCGCGATATCGCGTATTCCGAGGCAATGGAGAAGATCTACAAGGATGATCCCGACGACCTGGAAGCAGCCTGCTTTTATGCCCTATCTTTGCTCGGCACGGTCC
>JACQDG010000401.1 GCA_016201185.1 Acidobacteriota bacterium
CAGGTACTGCAGGAACGCCCTTGAAAGCAGCATGTCTGAGTTTCAGTGTAGCCAGGGCGTCCGCCAATTTCAACTACCGCAGCGCTGCCAGCAGGCCCCCGGTCTCGCGCAGCAGGTTGAGACGGGCCTTGTCGGCGGCAGTCTGGGCGTCGTAGAAGGCTTCCCAACTCTGCGATTCGGCGATGCGCGCTTCTTCCACCTTGCGCAGCGCGATGCGGCCTTCGTCGTATTGGGCCAGCATTACGGTCAGGGTCTCGCGGGCCAGGTCCAGCTCCAGGCGCCCCACCTCGCGGGACGTCTCGGTCTGGCGCACCTCCCGGAATAGCCGGCGCGTCTCCAGCGAGATCCCCGCCCGGGTCGCGGCGATCCGCAGGTTGGTCTGGGCGATTTCCGTCTCGGCCTGCCCCACCCGGGCGGAAATCTGGGCGCGGGCGAACAGCGGCAATTGAAAGGACATGCCGAGCTGCCCGTTCTGCCGCTGGAAAGTCTTGAAGAAATCCTCGTAATTGTTGAAGCGGCCAAACAGAGCGAACTGCGCCACCAGATCGATGCGCGGGTAATGGGTGGCCTTCTCGGCTTGAACCTGGTAGCGCTTGGATTGCAGAATTGTCTGCAGCCGCTTGATCTCTTTGCTGTTGGCCAGCGCCGCTGCCACGGCAGCGTCCTCGTCGTCCGGTAGCTTGGTCTTGGAAGGCAGTTCGCTTTCCACCGGGATGACCCGCAGCCCCTCGCCCAGGCCCAGGTCGCCGCGCAGGCTTTCTTCGAGGAGATCCACGTGAGCTTGCAGATCCTGCAGCCGGGAGCGGGCCTTGGCGGTCTGGACCCGCGCCTTACTCGCTTCCAGTGGAATTTCCCGCCCCGCCTGCACCAGGTCCTCCACCAGATGCTCCACACGAGTCAGCGATTCGAGCTGGCGGGTCAACGCATCCAGAGCCCGCGTAGCACGCTCGAAATCCAGGTACGCGGCGGCCACCCGGTAGGCGATCTCCTCGGCCTTGGCGTCGGTCGAGTGGGCCGCGGCCTTGGCCATCTCGCTCGCCTCCTTCACCCGGAACGACTGGGGCCGGTTGTAGATGTATTGCGTGCCGTAGGCCTGAAAGATGGAGGGCGCCGAGCCTTCAATCGACAGCGGAAACCCGTTGCTGAAAGCCAGGCCGGAGCCCACCGCCACGCGCGGCACATAGGGCGACCGCGCCTCGTTCACCGCCTGCCGGGCCTTCTGTTCATCCAGGCGCGCCAGCAGGTAATCGGGATTCTGGCGCAGCGCCAGATCTACGGCCTGCTCCAGGGTCAGCGACCGGTATTCCACGCGGGGCGCCGCCCCCGCTGCGGCCGCAAAAAGTAATGCCAGGTATTTCCAGAAGGGAGTTTTCATATTATTCATACCTAAGCGCCTCTGTCGGGTTGAGACGGGCGGCGCGGGAGGCGGGCAGGAAGCCGAAGATCACCCCCACGGAACAGGACACCAGAACCGCCGCCCCGATCGCGAGCGCCGAGATGGGAATCTCGAGGTTGGTGAGGAAGTGGCGCGCTACTAGCGGCACGGCCACCCCGGCGAAGATGCCTACCACCCCGCCAAGGAAGCTGATGGCTCCGGCCTCCAGCAGGAACTGATTCAGCACCTGGCGCCGCGTGGCCCCCATCGCCATGCGGATGCCGATTTCCCGCGTCCGCTCCGTGACCGTCACCAGCATGATGTTCATGATGAATATGCCGCTGATGGTCAGCGCGATGGCCGAGACCAGCAGCAGTACGATGGTCAAGGCAAAAGAAATTCGCCGGGCTGTGCTTAGCAGGTTGGCCAGATTGTTCACCTGGTAGAGTGCGCCGGGGTGGTGGCGGCTCGTCAGGATTTGCCGCACCTGCGCGGTAACCGCTTCCACTTCCGGCGCGGACCGGACCGAAATATACAGGGGGTCCACCCGGTCCACTTGCGTGAAGTACTTCATCACCGTAATAGGGATCAATATCGACTCAGCCGAAACTTCCGACTGGCCGAAGGTATCGACCCCTTCGCGAAAGACGCCGATGGCGGTGAACTGCAGGCCGTGCACCTTGAGCACGGCGCCGATGGCATTCTGCGGCAAGCCGTAAAGCCTCCGTGCCAGACCCACAGTGAGCAGGCAGACCTTCTGCCGGCTGACCATCTCCTGAGCGTCGAAGTAACGTCCCGCTTGGATCACCAGGCGCCGCACGATGCGGTAATCCAGGTTCGAGCCAAGCACGGCTACTTCTTTTTCCCGGCCGTCCATCACCATGCGGTCGTAATTCTTCACCACGCCGGCGATGGCCGTGGCCTGCTCGCCAAGCCGGCGCCGCACGGCCTCGACGTCCTCCAGGTTGATGTAGTCGCTCTGCTGCTCGCCACCGGCGTTCCCGCCCGGCTCGTAGTAAGCGTAAATCAGGTTGGAGCCCACCCCTTCGATCAGGCGCAGAACAAAAGCCCGGCCGGTGAGCGCCACCGTGACCACAATGATCACCGAAGCGTTACCAATCACCATGCCCAGGCCGGTGAGAGAGGCGCGCAGCTTGTGGGCCCAAAGGGCCGCCAGGGCGAAGCGGATCGAGTCAAGAATCATCTGCAAAGGAGGCGCCCCCAGGCCGGCTCACAATTTCCGAAGCAGGGCCTGCACTTCCGAAGGCGGAGGGTCATCGGGGTTGCGAGCGGCGCGCAGATAGCGCTCGAGCAGCAGGCGGGCCCGCCCCGGGTCTCTCTTCGCAAGCGCCAGTTCCTTGCCTCGGGCGAAAAGCAGGTCGGGTGAATCCGGATTCAGCTTTGCGGCCCGGTCGAACAACTCGTCCGCCTCGGCGTAACGGCCCCGCTGGTAGAGGAAGGAAGCCAGATCCAGCAAGCGGCCGATCTTGTCCGGCTCCAGCGCCAATGCCCGGCGCAGTTCCCCCTCGGCCCCGGCGTAATTCTTCTGCTTGGTGAGGATGGCGGCCTGCGCCCGGTGGCCTTCGGCCGGGCTCAACTTGGCCAGCCGGGAGGCGATCTCCTGGGCTTTGTCTTCCCCGCCCCCCACGAAGCCCGGCGCCTCCAGATAGAACTCCAGTAGATCGGAAAGGGCCTGGATGTTGTTGCCATCCAGCTCCACGGCTCGCTCGAAGGAAGCGCGCACCTTCCTGGCCAGACCCAGGGCGCGCAGGCGGTTGACCCGCTCGGCCCGCCGGCCGTAAGCTCTCCCCAGCCAGAGATAGTATGCGGAAGCGCCCGGCTGGGCGGCGACGGCCTTGTCGAAAAGCTCGATGGCGCGCTCGTAGTTTTCTCCGGTATAGGCCTGGACGCCCTGCTCAAAGAGGGCCGCCCCATCCTCGGCCTTCACGCCGGGCAGGACCGCCAGAGCCGCCAGCAACGCCAGTTTCGCGGCCCCGGCCTTCACTGCTGCACCTCTGGCCGCACCCTTTGTCCGGGAAAGAAGGCCCGGTCGCCGGGCAGTATCACGACCTGGTCTTCCCTGAGTCCGTCGAGTACCTGGACGCGGGTAGCATCGTAGATGCCAAGCTTCACCGGCTGGCGAGCGATGAACCCTCGGGCGTCGGCCAGCAGGACGTAAGTTTTGTCGCCTTGCCGCAGCACGGCCTCGCGCGGAACGGCCAGGGCGTTCGCGGCCGCGCCGGTGACGATCTCGACATTCACCGTGACATTCGGCAGCAACCGCCGCTCGGGATTGTTGATGGTGCAAAGCACCTCGCCGACGCTGCGGGCGCCGATCGCTTCCACCTCCGAGGGCAGCCGCTGCACCGAGCCCTGCCAGGAAAGCCCCGGCAGCCCGTCCCAGGTAATGCGGACGGCCTGCCCCACCCGGACCCGCCCCAGCTCCGGCTCATCCACCAGCAGCCGGACACGCACCTTGTCCAGCGCCCCGATTTGGGCCACCAGTTCGCCGCTGTTGTAATATCCGCCGGGGCGGAGCTGCAGTGAATAAAGGGTTCCGTCGACCGGGGCGCGGATGGCCGTGAAGCGCAGATTGTTGGTCGCCTGGGCCACGGCCGCTTCGGCTTGGCGGATGCGGGCCTGCACCCGTTGGCGATCCTCCGGACCCAAGAAGGCGCTCCGCTTTCGCTCCAGCGCGTTCAGTTGCGCCTGGGCGCGGTAAAAGCGCTGCCGGTGTTCCTCCAGCTCCACGCGCGGCGCCGCCTTGCGCTCCACCAGCCGTTGCAGCGAGGCGATCTCCTTCTGCGCCGCTTCCTGTTCCATGCGCGCCCGGACGATGGCCGCTTCCAGATCGGCCACCTCGGCGGCGCTGCCGCCACGCTCCAGCAGGGCCTGGTCGGCGCGGGCGATCTCCAGTTGAGCCTGGGCCTGAGCCAGCGCCGCCCGCGCGGCGGAATCGTCCACCACAGCCAAATCCTGACCCCGCCGTACCTGGTCGCCTTCCTTCACCTCCACCCGCTCGACCAGCAAGGGAACGCGCACATGCACATCGTAGCCCTCCAGCGGTTCCACTTTGCCGTTGGTGGTGAGCAGCTGCACCAGGCTTACCCGCCGGACCGCCGCCGCGCGCGCCTCCGGCGGATCGGAGCGCCGGGCGTAATAGACCAGCCCCGCCCCCAATGCCAACCCCCCGACGATCAGAATGTAGCGTTTCAATCCGGTTGCATCCGTGCGGCCCGTCGACAGCCGGAGATTAAGGCTTCCGGTAGGCGAAATCCCAGACCTGGAGATTCATCTTGTCCTTCGTAAACTGCACCACGGCGTACTCGCCCGGCTCGAGCGGCTCTACCGGCCAGATCTTGTAAACGCCCGGCGCCAGTTGCTGGCGGAAGACCTCGACTTCCTTCTGCTCCTCGATAACATCCTTGCTGATGGGAATGATGGTGAGATCCTCAACGATGCGCGAGCCCTTCTTAGGGGTCAAGCGGATAACGCCAAACCGCTCCACCTTGTCCAGCCGGATGTAAAACTGCGGCGCCGGCGTGTGGATCACGAAGGCCGAACGCGGCCCTTCGAGCTCCACCGTGGCTTTCCCGGTGACAATCGGAACAGGGGCCATGGCCTTCAGCACCGACCGCCGCTTGTTCCCCTTCGTCTTGGGCTCACCCTGCTTCAGCGGCGTGACCTGCTCGTCGTTCACCCAGTAAACGCCGTCGTCGAGCGGCACTTTGTGCAGTTCCGTGCGGCCTTCGCGCTCCGCCTGGCGATCGACCTTGTCTTCCTCGGCGCGCTGCCGGCGCTGCTCCTCCAGCCGTTTCTGCTCGGCGCGAGTGCGGTCCAGATCGAACAGCTCCAGCGGCGCTTCTTCCCATTCGCCCCGCTCCAAACTGTAGAAGCGGACCCGGTCTTCCACTACCTGGTATTCCCGGACCAGGTGATGCGAGCCGTCTTTCAGGTAAAGACGGACGTTGGCCGCCGAAAGCAGCCCCACGGCGAGGAGCGTGCCTCCAAAGAGCTTGCACCAATTTCGCATGGCTGCTGTCATACACTTGGACGTATCGCGAGGCGCCAATGTTGCCGGCCCACCCAGGCCTTCCAGCGTCTCAGGATACACTAGAAGTTTACCGTTTCCGGGCGCGGCCCGCTAACCCCATGACACCTGCCACCCATGCCGCCGTTGGCGCCGCCATTGCGAGCCGGACACGAAACCTGAGCTTGGCCCTGGCGCTTTCTTTCGGGTCGCACTTCGTGCTCGACAGCATCTACCACTTCGAAGCCTTCTACCCGCTTTCCGTCCCCGAGAAGTGGAGCTACGCGGGCACCATGCTGACCCTGCTGGCCGCGCTGACGGCGCTGGGCATCCCTGTGGCGGCATGGAGCTTGCGAAAGGATCGCGAAGCGTGGTTGTTCGCCGGCTATGCCTTTCTCATGTGTGCCTTGCCCTTCGAATGGCGTCCGGCCTGGCGCTTAACCTGGGCGATTCTGCTGGCGGGGACGTGGTGGGCCATCAGCCCGTCCGCGGCAGTCCGGCGATGGGTCTTGTGCGGCTTTGTCTCCTATCTGCCTGACGTGTTGAAAGGCCTGCTCACGCCGGTCGAAAGCCTCCACGAAGCCATGCACTACAGATCGAGCCTGGATCTGGGCGACTGGATATCCCTGCTGGCCCGCGGCCGTTGGAAGCTGCACGTCAACTACCGCATCTACGATCCCTGGTATCAGCTCGGCTACGCGCTGGAGATCCTGGTGGAGGGGGCGATCCTCTTCGGCTCGTTCTACCTGCTTGCCCGGCGGCCGTCAGTGGCAGATCTGGCCGCCGTCCACCACCAGGCTGATCCCGTTGACAAAGGAAGCCTCGTCGGATAAAAGGAAGGCCACGCAGGAGGCAACTTCTTCGGGCCGGCCAAAGCGCCGCATCGGTATCTTCTGGTGATAGGCAGAGACGAAGGCCGCGTCTTCCTGGAGCCTGGCGCTCAGTTTGGTCTCAATGAAGCCCGGCGCCACCGAGTTCACGCGAACGCCCAGGGGCCCCAGCTCCGCCGCCATGGTCTTGGTCACGCCGACCACTCCAAACTTGGAGGCGTTGTAGGCGGTCAGCATCTCCTCCCCGACCAGGCCGTTGGTGGAGGAAATATTGACGATGGCGCCGCGCCGGCGCGCCGCCATCCCACGCGCCGCCTCGCGGGAGCAATAGTAAAGCCCGGAAAGATTGATTTCGAGCGTGCGTCGCCAATCTTCATCGCTGGTTTCGGTGCAGGAGGCTACGGGCGCGATGCCGGCCGCGTTCACCAGGCCATCCAGAGCGCCGAACTCGGCCTCCATCCGCGCAAATACCGCCTTCACCTGGCCGGAATCGGCGACGTCGAGAAAGAGGAAACGCGATTGGGGATGGCGAAGCTTGGCCGCCAGCATCTCGCCTCCCGCGCGGTCAATATCGGCCACGAGCACGCAGGCCCCGCCGGCGTCCAGCACGCGGCAGATCGCCGAACCTATGTCGCCAGCGCCTCCGGTAACGAGAATGTTGCGGTTTTCGAAAGAATAGGCCATGCGTGGATTCCTCTACCGTCGAATGACCGAGCGGTACAGCGCCAGCGCCTGGTTTATGCGATCGGAGTACAGGTTCGCCCAGATGCCGAGCAGAAAGAACGGCACTACGGCCGGAACGGCCCAGGCTTTATCGCGCCAGGAGAGCCGCATCTGCTGATCCCACCGGAACAGCTTCAGGGAAAGCAGATAGCACACTAGAGTGGTAATCACCAAGGCCGCCAGCTCCGGCACCATGCTTCTCAAGCGTGCCGCGCCGAAAATGCTCGCCTGCGTGGCGTAAACCAGGTAGAAGCTGGGCAGGAACAGCGCTACATGCCGGATCACCTCGGGCAATTGCGCAAACGGCACCGTCGCACCAGAGAGGAACATCAAGGCGAACATTAACAGGTTGCAGATCACCTGCGTTTCCTGCATGGTGTTGGTTATGCTCGCCACCACCATCCCCAGGCTGGCAAAGGCAAACAGACCGAGCGAGCCGAGAATAAATAGCGAGGCCGGCTCCGCGGGCCAGGAAATGTGAAAGAACAGCCGCGCCAACAGAAACTCCAGGCCGACGACGAAAACCTGCAAAACCCAATTCGCCAGCACCCCGCTCAGCAGCAGCGGCCTGGCGCCGACAGGGGCCGGTCGGAAGCGACGCAAGACGTTCCTTTCTCGCCAAAAGACGATCTGGAAACCCACGCCCCAGAAACCGCTGCCCAGGATGGTCAAAACCACCACCGGCCCCATCAAGAACCGGACATCTTCCGGATCGCCCCGGGCGAACAGAAACCCGTAAATGAACAGAAAAATGATGGGGAAGATGATGGCGAAGAAAATGGCGCTGCGGTTCCGCGCCAGCAACTTCAACCGCACATGGGAGAGCAACAGAGTGGGTCGCAGTTGCATGAATCTACCTGCTAATCTCGCAGCCTCCTTCCGGAGAGCTCGATGAACACGTCCTCCAGCGAAGGCCGTTCCACGTGCACCTCGACCAGCTCGTTGTCCTCGGCGAGCAGCAGCCGCATCAGCGCCATCAGCGTGCGCGGCGCGTGGCGGCTGCGGATCATGTGTCGGCCGTCGGCCATCCCCACCTCGTCGGCGAACTCCAGCTCCCGGAGCCGGCTCAGCTCGACCGGCGCGCGGAGCACAAACTCGATGCGGCTCGATTGCTGGGACCGCTGCACGAGTTGCCGCGGTGTTCCGGCCGCGATCACCTTGCCGTGGTCCACGATCGCCACGCGGTCGCAAAGCTGCTCGGCTTCCTCGATGTAGTGCGTGGTCAGCAGAACCGTCCGCCGCTGCTCCCGCAGCCGGGCGACCAGGCCGTAGATCTCCCGCCGCGTCTGCGGGTCGAGCCCCGCCGTGGGCTCGTCGAAGATCACCACCTCCGGATCATTCACGAGCGCCAGGGCCAGCGCCAGCCTTTGCCGCTGCCCGCCCGAAAGCATGTCGTAATGGCTCCTCCGCTTCTCCTCGAGGCCGAACCGATCCAACAGCACCTGGGTCTTCAGACGACGCCCGTAGAAGGAGGCGAACAGCTCCAGCGCCTCCTCCACGGTGATTTTCTCCGGCAGCGCCGTTTCCTGAAGCTGCATCCCGAGGCGCTCTTTCAGTTGGCGGGACTCCACTTCGGGGTCGAACCCGCACACGCGAACCGTTCCGCCGTCGCGCGCGCGCAACCCCTCGAGGATCTCCACGGTGGTCGTCTTTCCCGCCCCATTCGGTCCCAGCAGGCCAAACACCTCGCCCTGCTGGATCTCGAAGCTAATGCCGCGCACGGCTTCGAGCGAACCGTAATTTTTCCTCAGGTCGGTAACCTGGATCACCGCCGCATTCGACATCACCAGTGGGAAGCCCCTCGCCGCCGGCATGTTATGATGAGATTTTCGCCCCGCCGGAAGCCGGAACCTTCATGATACAAACCCTGTTCGGCTCTGCGCCACCCAAGCCCGGTCTGCTCGAGCGTCTGCAACAGGCCGTGGAAAAAACGCGTGCTGGGCTGGGGGGCGGCATCGATCAGATCGTTCAGGGAAAGAAGGAAATCGACGCCGAATTGCTCGAGGCGCTGGAAATGACTCTGCTGGGCGCCGATCTGGGCGTGCGCACCACAACCGATGTGCTCGACGCCGTTCGCGAGCAGGCGGAACGCAAGCAGCTAGGCAACGCCCTCGAATTGCAGGTCCTGATCCGGGGACGGCTCCTCGACATATTGAAGGCCGCCGACCTCCCGGCCCGCGAGGTAGGCGAGCCGCCCGAAGTGATCCTGGTAGTGGGCGTAAACGGCACCGGCAAGACCACCACCATCGGAAAGCTGGCCCGCCAATTCACGGAAGAAGGCCGGAAGGTGCTGCTGTGCGCCGCTGATACTTTCCGAGCCGCCGCTATCGATCAGTTGGATATATGGGGCACGCGCACCGGAACCGAGGTCATCAAGCAGAGGCCGGGCGCCGACCCGAGCGCCGTGCTGTTTGACGCCCTGCAGGCGGCCCGCGCCCGCGGAGTCCACTACGTCATTGTGGATACGGCCGGGCGCCTCCACACCAAGTCGAACTTGATGGCGGAGCTCGAAAAGATGAACCGCACCGCCGGCCGGGTTATCCCCGGCGCCCCGCACGAAGTCTTGCTGGTGCTCGATGCCACAACGGGCCAGAACGGCCTCGAGCAGGCCCGCCAGTTCACCCGCGCGGTCGGCGTGACCGGCATTGTGCTGACCAAGCTCGACGGCACCGCCAAGGGCGGCGTGGTCATTGCCATCGCCCGCGAACTCGGCCTCCCCATCCGCTACGTCGGCGTAGGCGAGAAAGCCGACGACCTGATCCGCTTCGACCCGGAAAGCTACATCCAGTCGCTGTTCGAGTAGGCTGGCCGGGGCGTTCACCTCAAAATCTGGAACAAGTTGCTGTAATCATCCGTCCAGGGGCGCAGGCCCTTTCGGGGTTGGATAAGTGTTCCCTTCCCTTCCGCCACGGCCTTCTCAACAAATCCCCGCCGGCCTGTCACGAGAACCCACGCCGCGGGGAAGATTTGTTTCTGCGGATCGCCCGGATTCGTCACCAGCAGCGCTTCCTTTCCCACGGCCTCCGCCGAAAGCTTCACGATGGGAGGAAGATCCAAGTATGTATTGGTCGTGTGAACAGCCAAAACGCCCCCCTCCTTCAGGTGCCGGAAATACAGGGCAAACGCCTGAGCGGTCAGCAGATGCGCGGGAATGGCGTCGCCGGAAAAGGCATCCACCGCCAGCACATCGAACTGCTGGCTCCCCTCGCGCTCCAGGCTCAGCCGCCCGTCTCCGAGCACGATGTCGATATTCGCCGGGCATTCCTTCAGGAAGGTGAATTCGGTCTTCGCGATTTCGACCACTAGCGGGTTGATCTCATAGAACCGGTAGTAGTCGCTCGGCCGGCCGTAGCTGGCCAGCACGCCCGCGCCCAGGCCGATCAAGCCCGCGCGCTGGGAAGCCGGGCGCGGCTCCTCGAGCAGCGCCAGGCCGGCCCCGGACTTCGGCCCGTAGTAGGCGGTGGGCCAGAGCCTGCGCTCGGGACTCAAAAACTGGACCCCATGAGTGATGCCGCCGTGGCTTAGCGTGCGCCGGGCCCGTTGCGGGTCTTCCACATCCGAGTCATAAACGCGCAAAGCCCCGTAAAAATTCCGCGCCAGCAGCCGGGAATGGCGGGTCGCCGGAAAAACTTCCAGGAACAGATACGCGCAGAGGACCAGCCCGAGCCCTGCCACGCCCAGCCGCGCCTGCCATCGCTGGGTCCCGACATACGGTTTCGAGGGATAGCGATACAGCACGAACGCCACCACCATGGCGCAAGCCGCCATGCCGAGCGGCAGCTCGAAATAGCCAGTGAACAGCCGCGGCGCCGCCAGGCCCACGAACACCCCGCCCAGGGCCCCGCCCAGCGCCACCATCAAGTAAAAGGAGGTCAGATATTGCGGATGCGGCTTCAGCCGCACCAGTTCCCCGTGGCACACC
>JACQDG010000383.1 GCA_016201185.1 Acidobacteriota bacterium
CTCATCTTCATCTTCGCCGGGATCAGCTACATCAAGCCGGAAAACTGGCAGCCCTTTATTCCGCCCAACGAGGGGGCCTTCGGACGGTACGGCTGGAGCGGCATCCTGCGCGGCGGGGCGCTGGTCTTCTTTGCCTATATCGGATTCGACGCCGTCTCGACCGCGGCCCAGGAGGCGAAGAACCCCAACCGAGACTTGCCGATCGGCATTTTGGCATCGCTGGCCATCTGCACGATTCTATACGTCGTGGTTTCGGGCATCCTTACCGGGCTGGTCAGCTACAGGGAGCTAGGCGTGCCGCATCCCATCTCGGTCGGCATCCAGGCGACGCCGTTCAAGTGGCTGGCCTGGATCGTGGATCTCGGGGCCGTGCTGGGCCTGGGATCGGTGATGCTGGTGATGCTGCTGGGCCAGTCGCGGGTGTTTTATTCCATGTCCCGTGACGGGCTCCTGCCCACGATTTTCTCCAAGATTCATCCCCGGTTTCGGACGCCCTACGTCACGACGTTGCTGACCGGGGCGGTGGTGGCTTTCGTGGCCGGGCTGTTTCCCATTCGCGTGCTGACGGAAATGGTCAACATCGGAACGCTGCTGGCGTTCGCGATCACTTCCGCCAGCATCATCGTGCTCCGCGTCAGGCGCCCGGACCTGCATCGGCCGTTCAAGACTCCCGGCTATCCGGTGGTCCCGATTATGGGCGTACTGACTTCCCTGGCGCTGATCGGCTTTTTGCCAGCGGATACCTGGTGGCGGCTGATCATCTGGCTGGCGGTGGGTCTGCTGATTTACAGGTTCTACGGCGCAAAACACAGCAAAGTGCGGATGGCCGGGCAAAACCGCGTGGCCGTCCCGGGCGACTGAGTTTCCGAGCCATGACCGTGGGGGAGCGGCCTGAGATCGACTGGACCGCTCCCTCACGGTCGTGACTCGGCTCCCATGTTCCCCCTGTTCAAAGTTCGCATCCCGCGCTTGGGGCGGCTGGATTCCATCCTTGTTCTTCTTCTGATCCTGAGCGCCCTGGCCTGGCTGGCCGAGAGGCTCGCCGGGTGGAGTGTGCCGGGCCGGGGCGTGCTCCAATTTCTGGCCTACATAGCGGCGTTTCTGCTGGCTTTCAAGCTGCTTCGTTTGTGGATCCGCACTTTGCTATGGCGGGTGCGGAACCGGATGATCCTGCTGTTCCTGTTCGTCGGGCTGGTGCCCCTGATCTTAGTGACTGCTCTGGTGGGCCTGGCCGGGTACATCCTCACGGGGCAGGTTGCCGTGTACATCGCGACTTCCGAACTGGATCGCCGGGCCGGCCGGTTACAGGGAACGGCGGCCGCATTAGTGTGGAGCTTGCGCGCCGCCCCGGCTGCGCGCCGCGCGGAACTAGTGAATTCCTACCTGACCAGCGCCGCTGAAAACTGGCCTGGGCTCCAGGCCCGGGTCCTGGATTCAGGGCGCACAACGGTTTTTCCGCCGGGCGCCGGCCTGGAGCCACCCTATCCGCCCGGACGCGAGCTTAGAGGGATCGTCAGGCTGGGCCGCAGCTTTTATTTGGTGGCGCATGCTTCCAGCCCCTCGGCGACTTCCGCCGTGAAGCCGGCTGCTGAATCGGTAACCGCGCCGCGGCCAAAAGAGGCAGAGAAGCCCGGCGCTGCAAGCGCGCAAAAGCAGGACCAGCTCCAAGTGATCTTGCTGCAGCCCCTTAATGACTCCTACCTGGCGCAATTGGCCCCGGGGCTGGGGCGAATTTCGTTTGTCACGTATCGCCACAGGGGCGCGGCCGAATCGGAGAGCGAAACGGCGGGAAGGACGGGTCCGGGGCCGACACTGAGGGTAAATGAAGACGTTTTCACCCCGGAGCCGGGCGCCTCCCCGGAGGCGGCATCGCGCACGCCGCTTCCTGCGCCGGCTTACCGCTTCGACTATGCAGTGACCTGGCTGACTCTGCCTTTTCCGCTGGAACGCTGGCGAGAAGACGATCGCGAGACTTACGCCTCCGTGCAAATCCAGACCAGGCCTTCGGCAGTGTTTCGAATCCTCTTTGGGCAAAGTGTGGAAGTGGTCCAGGGCGTTGTGATCTTCATGATCGCTGTGGGCACCCTCTTCCTGGTGGTGGAGCTGCTCTCGCTGGTCATCGGCGTATCCATCACGCGCACCTTGACCCGGAGCGTACACCAGCTCTATCAAGGTACCCAGTGGGTGAACAAAGGCGATTTTTCCCATCGCATTGAGGTCAGCGGCAACGACCAGTTGGCGGAGCTGTCCCGATCGTTCAACGTGATGACGGAGTCGATCGAGCGGCTGATCGAGGAATCGAAGGAAGGGGAGCGCCTGGCTTCCGAGCTGGAGATCGCGCGGGAAGTGCAGGAACAGTTGTTTCCCAAAGCGCCGCCGGTTATGCGGGGCCTAGAGATTCTCGGGGTGTGCAACGCGGCGCGCATGGTTTCCGGGGACTATTTTGATTTCGTGAAGCTCTCCGAGCAGCGGCTGGCATGGGCCATTGGGGATGTCGCGGGGAAAGGGATCTCCGGGGCTTTGCTGATGGCCTCGATCCAATCCATGCTACGTACGCAGCTCTCGGCGGCGTGGGGGATGTCGGCAGCCGCGGGGGCTGAAGCCGACACGGACGGGGCGGTGTGGCGATTCCCGACCGCCTCGCTGGTTTCGCAGCTCAATTTGCAGCTTTATGAGAATACCTCGCCGGAGAAGTACGCGACGTTTTTCTTCGGCGCCTATGACGACCAGCACGGCATGCTCACCTATACCAACGCCGGTCACTTGCCTCCCTTGCTGATCCGCGAGGAGAAAGTGCAGCGGCTGGATGTGAACGGGATGGTGGTGGGGGCCTTTCCACATTCCCGCTACGAGCAGAGCGAGATCGCGCTGCGCAGAGGGGATCTGGTCGTCGCCTTCACCGACGGCGTGACCGAGCCCGAAAACGAGTTCGCCGAGGAATTCGGCGAGGATCGGTTGATCGACGTAGTGCTGCGCAACCGGCGGCGCTCTCCGCGAGAGATCATCGACGAGGTGATCGGAGCCGTGGGCCATTGGACAGGCCGGCCGGAGTTGCAAGACGATATGACCATGGTGGTCGCGCGGCGGCTGTAACAGTGACTGCAAGAGTATGAGCGACTCGATCGATTCCGGGCTGGCGGTAACCACGGCGGAACGCCCGCCGGGCCTGTGGTCGGCGGTGCGGGAAGCCGTGCTCGGCACCGAGCAGGATTTCACCGAAATCAGCATCAGCCGCGCCATCACCATCCTGGCAATTCCGATGGTGCTGGAAATGGC
>JACQDG010000384.1 GCA_016201185.1 Acidobacteriota bacterium
AGCGGCATCAGGTGGGGCGGATTCCAAAAATGGGCCGTCAGCACGCGGTTCGGACGGCCCGCGGCCTTGGCGATCTCAGTAATACTAAGGCCACTGGTGTTGCTGGCCAGAATCGTCTCGGGCGGCGCGGCCCGGTCCAGGCGGGCAAAGAGCGCTTTTTTCAGCGCCATATCCTCGAGGATCGACTCGACGACCAGCCCGGCCGCAGCCGCCGGCGCGGCCACGTCATCGGCGCCGAACAATCGGGGAACGGCCTGGTTCACGCTTTCGGCCGCGGCCAGGCCGTTCTCTTCCAATTGTCTCAGCAATGCCTGCGCGGTAAAGACGGCCCGCATGGCCCCCGTCGCCGTGCGGCTCACGATAGTGGTCCGCGCGCCCCCCAGCGCCAGGATGGCCGCGATGCCCGGTCCCATGGCTCCGGTTCCAATGACGACCGCTTCGTTAATGTCCATGAGCGCTTCCTCAGGAGCCATTATAAGCGGTGGTCAGAGGGACGCATGGAAATAACCCGGCCCGACCCGGAAATTGCGGTGCCACCGGAGCGGCGTCAGCCAAAGCAGAACTGTGGATAGCAGGAATTGCAGCAGCCCGAGCGCAGGGACGCTGGGCTGCCGCTCGAACAGGCGGCTCGCGAGCATCCCCCACGCCAGCGTGGAAGGCACAAGCACCGGATTCGGCAGGTGGACGGACGAAAAAAGAATTCCGGAGATGATCCACGCCTTCCAGCCCGGGCCGAAGGCTTCCCGGAGCCTCTTGTACACCATGTTCTGATAGACGAGCTGCTGCAGCACGCACCAAAGGAAGTAGAGCAGACCGCGATACAGCAGCTCGATTGAAAAGGACTGTCCCCAAGCCAGCGCCCCAGTCGCAGTAATAGATAGCAGCCACCAGAGCTTCCAGCCTGCCAAGGCCGACGTAAGGGCTCGGAAGCCCAGGCCCGCCGAGCTGACAGTTTCCTCGCGCTGCTTCATGGAAGCCAGCGCGGCCAGCACGTACACCCAGATGCTCGACGGAAAGACGGCTCGCAACACCCAGATGTAAGAGACCACGGCGAGGCTGAAGGCCAGGGCTTCGGCGACCAGCCGGAAGGCGCAGGAATGCTGGACCGTCGCCGGCATGGCTTCAAATCCTCGGCAGGGTGAACCAAGTCCGCCAGACGGCATCCACCAGGGCGTGAGTCGTTGCCGACGCCATCAGGCTCCGCGTGCTCCGGTAGGCAGACCCGTAGAACCAGCCGGCAATCGTCGCCAGGATTACGTAGCGCCAGTTGGGGAACGGTGCGTGGTGGATGTGGCTAAGGCCGAATAGAACTGCTGCCGCGGCCTGCGCCGCGTAGCGCGAATCCCAGGAGCCTTCGAGCAAGTTTTGGAGAAGGCCCCGGAAGAACAGCTCTTCCGTTATGGCAACAAAGAGGAAGAGCGTGACGTAATCGAAAGCGAAGCCCCACGGCCCGCGCCACTGGGGATTCCAGGCGATGAAGCGGAGCGTCAGGCCCAGGGGCACGGCGACCACCGCGAAGCCGCCAAAGTTAAGCAGGGCGGCCCGGACGATCGGCAGCGTGAAGCAAAATTCATAGCCGGCGCCCTCGAGACCGCGCCACAACAGGAAGGCCCAGGCGCCGACCGCCACCAGGAACAGCCGGGCCATGAAGTCCAGGTTCACCGGAACGTTCCAGATGCCGCGGATCAGGCGGAACAGCACCGGGGCTGCCAGCCAGACGAGCGCCAGGGCATCTTGCCAGTTCAGGCGCCTCCGATGCCTTACGGGGGCAGCGGCAAACAGGAAGAAAGGAACAGCTGAGAAAACCAGCAGCTTGGCGAAAGCAACCCAGCCGAAGTCACCGGTTCCGCCGGCATAGATCAGGTACGGCAGCAGGAATAGCCCGTTGCAAGCCGGCGCCCGCCCGCTCCCGCGGAGCCGAACCGCCAGCCAGGCTCGCGAGACGACAAAGCCCGGCGCCAGAAAAAGAGCCAGAAGAAGCAGCAGGCACAGGTATATCGAGGCCGCGGCCACCGGGCCGACCGGGTAGCGCCGCAACTGGATGGCGGCGCTGACGGCAAAAAAAGCCGCCAAGGCGGTATACGCCAGGAAGAAATGAAGCCACCGCCGGGGAGCGGGAGCGCTGACCCTCAAGCCACGGCCTGCTTGCCAAGCGCCGCCAGCCGGCCCAGGGCGAAGGTCAGCAGCTCGACCGCGCCCTCGATGCCGACTCGCTGCATGTTGATGCCGAGGTCGTAGAGGGACGGATCGCGCCAGTCACGGTGGTAGTAAGTCTTGATATATAGTGACCGCTGGCGGTCAAAATACTTGATTCTCGCTTCCGCCTCTTCGACTGGTATTTTTTCCCGGTCCATCACCTGCCGTGTGCGCCAATCGAGCGGCGCGAAGAGAAAGGCGTGGAGAGTGTGGGGATGATCGGCCAGCAGCACCACCGCACCGCGCCCCAAGATGACGGCGTTATCTTCCTCGGCGTACGTACGGATGGTTTTTTGCGTATGCTCCAGCGCGGTTTTAGCTGATAGGCCCGTGGAGGTGGTTACACCGCCCATCTCGACCGCGCCGAGGGTCAAGGATGCTGCCATGCGGTCCATCCAGCCCTCCACTGCCTCGTCCCGCTCGGCAGCGGCGTTATACGGTACGCCGGCCGCTCGCGCCACGGCGGCAATCACTTCTTTGTCGACCAGGTGGTATTTCAACCGCCGTGCCAACAGCCGGGCGACATCCCAGCCGCCGCACCCAAACTCGCGCGAAATGGTAATGATCACGGGGCACCTCCCGGCTGAAGATACCCGGCAGGCGAACGGCAGGATGGAGGAAGCTCCAGACTGCGCGGATGAAGGGCCACCAAGCGCCTCCGGGACTGCTTCCATGTTCATTATACCTCCAAATGGACTCCTCTGCGTTACCATAAACGGCGTGAAAACATTGAATGTGGCCATCATCGGTTATGGTTTCATGGGGCGTGCACACAGCAACGCTTACGGTCAGGTGGGCCATTTCTTCTCCCCGCCCTACCGGGTGCGGCGCAAGGTGGTCTGCGGGCGCAACCGGGCCGGCGCAGAAGAACTGGGGCGCGTATGGGGCTGGGAGGAAGTGGCTCAGGATTGGCAGGAGGTGGTGGGGCGGCGAGACATCGACCTGGTGGATGTCTGCACGCCGAACGCTCTGCACGCTCCCATCGCGCAAGCCGCGGCGGCCGCCGGCAAGATGGTGCTGTGCGAAAAGCCGCTGGCGGCCTCTCTGGCCGAGGCACGCGCCATGGCGCAAGCGGTAGCCAAGGCCGGCGTTCCCAACATGGTATGGTTCAACTACCGGCGTGTGCCGGCCATCGCTTTCGCGCACGAGCTCATCGAGCGCGGCACGCTCGGCCGTCTGTTCCATTACCGCGCCACCTACTTGCAGGAGTGGGGCACGGACCCGACCCGTCCGCCAGGCTGGAAGCTGTCGCGGGCACAGGCCGGCTCGGGCGCCAACGGCGACTTGAACTCCCACCTCATTGACACGGCGTTGCTGCTGGCGGGGCCGATCACGGAAGTTTCAGCCATGATGACCACATTTGTCCCCGAGCGGGTCTCGCCGGCCGGCGCGGTGCATGTGGATGTGGACGACGCCGTGCTGGCGCTGGTCCGCTTCGCCTCGGGCGCGCTAGGGAGTCTCGAGGCCACGCGCTTTGCCGTCGGCTGCAAGAACCGCAACGGCTTCGAACTCCACGGCGAGAAGGGCATGCTGCGTTTCAACCTGGAGGATCTTAACCACCTGGAATACGCGGACGCCACGGGCGATCCGGCGCTACGCGGCCCGCGGTCCATCCTGGTTACGGGCCCGGGGCATCCTTACGTCAACCACTATTGGAAGCCGGGGCACGTGATCGGCTACGAGCACACCTTTATCAGCGCCTTGGCCGATTTCCTCGAATCGCTCGATCGGCCCGAACCGTTTCACCCCAATTTCGACGACGGCTTGGGCGTGCAGCAGGTGCTCGAGGCGGTGGAGGTC
>JACQDG010000385.1 GCA_016201185.1 Acidobacteriota bacterium
CCAGCGACTCGAGCACCTTCTCGATCTTGGCCAGGTTCTCCGGCCGCGGCGGCGCCATCGGCAGGCGGTAAACCGGCTCGATCAGGCCCATCAAGACGAGGGCGGCTTTGACTGGGCCGGGGTTCGATTCGACGAAATTGATTTCCATCAAGGAGAGATAGCGCCGGTGGATTTCCCGGGCGCTGGTGAAATCGCCTTCCAGGCACAGCGCGGCGAGCCGCGACATCTCGGCGGGAATTTCGTTCGAGACCACCGAAATGATGCCCCGGCCGCCGAGAGCCATCAGCGGCAGAGTCACAGAATCGTCGCCCGAAAGTACGTCGAAGCTTTCCCGAACAGCATTGAAAATGGCCGCCATCTGCGCGATGTTTCCCGAGGCCTCCTTCACCCCGACGATGTTCTCGATCGTGCTCAGGCGGGCGAGCGTGGCCGGGTCCACGTTGGTCCCCGTGCGGCCGGGAACGTTGTACACCACGATGGGGAGGCGGGTGGCGGAGGCGATGGCCCAGAAGTGCTGATACAGGCCTTCCGGCGCAGGCTTGTTGTAATAGGGGGTAACGGAGAGCAGGCCGTCGGCGCCCAGGGCCTCGATTTCCCGCGCCAGCTCCACCACCTCGGCCGTGTTGTAGCCGCCGGCCCCGGCGAGCACGGGGACTTTGCCCTTGGCCTCTTCCAGCGTGATCTCGACGACGCGGAGGTGCTCGCGGCGGGTCAGGGTTGGATTTTCGCCGGTGGTGCCGCAAGGCACCAGGAAGTGGATCCCCGCCTCGATCTGCCGGCGCACCAGACGGCGGAAGGCCCCCTCGTCCAGGCTCAGGTCCCGCCGGAAAGGAGTGACCAGCGCGGTACCGCAACCTTGAAACCGCATAGCTGCCTCACGAGAACAAGACTTCGGCGAATTCGTGCACGCCGGTTTTGCCCACCACCCACCGGGCCGCCTTCAGCGCCCCGCGGGCGAAACCCTGCCGGCTGCGGGCGGTGTGGGTCAGGATGATCGTGTCGGCCTCGGAGTCGAAGCCGATTTCATGGGCGCCGGGAATCGCGCCAGCGCGATTGGAAGCCACGTCGATCCGCCGCGTGTAGCCGGCCGTTTCCATCACTTGCCTCAGCCTGAGCAGCGTGCCGGAGGGCGCATCGAGCTTCATGCGGTGGTGGATCTCGTAAGCCCAGGCATCGTAATCTTCCTCGTTTTTCAGGCGCCGGGCGGCTTCTTCGACAATCTTTGAGAACACTTGCATGCCCACGGAAAAGTTCGGGCTATAGACCAACCCTGCCCCGCCCCGCTCGACGGCCGCCTTGGCGCGCGGCAACTGGTCGAACCACCCGGTCGTGCCGACCACCATGCTCACGCCAAGCGAGGCGAGGCGCTCGATATTGTCCACGACTGCCGAGGGCGTGGAAAACTCCACCGCCACATCGATCGAGCGGAAGTTGTCCCGGGTGATTCCGGCGCCGTCGCGGTTGTTGTCAATATCCAGCTTCAGGGCGACTTCGAAGCCGAACGGGGAGGCGAGCTGCTCGACCAGTTTCCCCATCTTGCCGTATCCCACAATGGCCAGCTTCACGCGAAAATCTCCGGGTCCAGCTCCGAGAAGAAGGCCGCGTGCAGAGCCTCCACGGCCGGCTTCAGAGCGCTTTCCTGCACGACGAAGCTGACGTTGCGCAGCGAGGCGCCCTGGGAAATCATCCGCACGTTGACGCCCTCCACTGCCTTGAAGATGCGCCCGGCCACCCCCGGAGTATAGCGGATATTGTCGCCGACGACGCAAATGATGGCCTGGCCTTCTTCGTGGCTTACCTCTGCGAAGCGGCTCAGCTCGCGGGTGATTTCAGACAGATGCCGGGTGTTGTCTATCGTCAGCGAAACGCTGACTTCCGAAGTGGTCACCATGTCCACCGGCGTTTCGAAGCGGTCGAAGACTTCGAAAATCTTGTGCAGAAAGCCGTGGGCCATCAACATCCGCGTGGAGGAGACGTCGACCACGGTGACGTTCTTCTTGCAGGCGATCGATTTGATCCAGTTCGAAGTGGGCGGCGCTTGCGGGAGGATCGTCGTGCCTTCGCAATCCGGCCGGCGGGAGTTGAGGATCTCGACCGGAATGTTTTTCTCCATGGCCGGCAGCAGCGTGCTGGGGTGCAGCACCTTGGCCCCGAAGTAGGCCAGCTCGGCGGCTTCATTGAAAGAGATGACGCGGACGCGGTGGCCGCCTTCCAGGATTGTCGGGTCGCAGGTGAGCAGCCCGTCCACGTCGGTCCAGATCTGGATCTCCTCGGCCCCAATGGCCGCACCGACGAGGGAAGCGGAAAAATCCGAGCCGCCGCGTCCCAGCGTGGTCGTCACGCCGTCCTCGGTGGCGCCGATAAACCCGCCCATCACAACGACCTTGCCGGCCCTTAGAAGCGGAGGGATGGCTTCCGCCAGTCGGGCGTAGGTCGGGCCGTAGAGAGGCGAGGCCTGGGTGAAGCGGTTGTCAGTGACCAGGTAGCTGCGAGAATCGAGGTGCGCTGTGTCCATGCCGCAGTGGCGCAGGGCGCGCGCCACAATGGCGCTCGAAAGCCGCTCGCCGTAGCTTGCGATGGCGTCGATCGACCGTGGCGTCGCCTCACCCAGCACCGCCAGGCCCTTCGCCAGTTCGGTCAGCTCCTGAAAATGCTCGTCGAGAATGAGGTCCAGCTCGGCGCGCTCGGCCAGGGGCGCTACCTGCCGCGCCTCGCACGAGTGGTAGTCCCGCAGCTCATGGATCCGTTGGATGGCTTCCTTCCTGCCGCCCTCCACGGCCGCGCGCGCGATGGCCAGCAGCTTATTGGTCGTCTTGCCCATGGCCGAGACGACCACCACGGGCCGGCGCTCCAGCCGGGCGCGGACGATGCCGGCCACTCGCTCAATGGCGGAGGCGCTCTCCACCGAGCTGCCCCCGAATTTCATGACGATCATCAGTCGAGCAAGCCCTCGGAGTACATCAGCTCGGCATTCAGCACCGCCGCTCCCGCCGCCCCCCGAATCGTGTTGTGCCCCAGCGCCACCATCTTGTAATCCAGCACCGGGCATTCCCGTACGCGGCCCACGAAGACCGCCATCCCTCGGTCGCGCTCGGCATCCTTGCGCGGCTGCGGGCGGTCTTTCTCCTGCATCAGGACCACCGGCCGGGCCGGCGCGCTGGGAAGCTGCCGCTCCTGCGGAATGCTTCGGAAGCTCTCGTAAGCCTCGAGCACCTCGGCCAGCGCTGGTTTTTTCTCGAACCCGACTGACACCGTGACGGTGTGCCCGTCCACCACCGGGACCCGATTGCAGTGGGCGCTCACCATGGCGGGCAGCGGCCGGATCTCGCCGGCGCTGGCCATGTAATCGCCCAGGATCTTCTGCGTCTCCTGCTGCATCTTTTCTTCTTCTCCGCCGATAAACGGGATCACGTTGCCGACGATGTCCATGGACGCGACGCCCGGGTAGCCGGCGCCGGAAATGGCCTGCAACGTCGTAGCGACGGCCTTCGTAATCCCGAAGGGCTTGAGCGGAGCCAGGACCATGGTCAGCGTGACCGTGGAGCAGTTCGGGTTGGTGACGATCATGCCCTTCCACCCCCGCTGGCGCTGCTGCAGGGGAATCAGCTTCAGGTGGGCGGAGTTGATTTCCGGCACCAGAAGCGGCACGTCCGCGTCCATGCGATGGTTGCGCGAGTTGGAGACGACGACATGACCGCCGCGGGCGAACTCCTGCTCGATCTCGCCGGCCACCGAAGCATCCAGCGCGGAAAAGACCAGCCGCGGACCCCGGCCCGGCTGGCACTCTTCCACGGTGAGGCCGGCGGCGCCGTCGGGCGCCGCTCCTGCCAGGTGCCAAGGCACCGCCTCGCCGTACCGTTTGCCGGCAGAGCGCTCGCTCGCCGCCAGCCATGAAATCCGGAACCACGGGTGCCCGTCGAGAAACTTTAAGAAATGCTGGCCCACCATCCCGGTGGCGCCCAATACCCCCACTTCAATTCTGGCTTGCATTACTCGCGACCCTGCAGCTCCTTCACGATTTGCTGATACATACTGACCGCCTCGAGCAATTGATTCTTGGGCACGCGCTCCTCGGCGGTGTGGGCCACCTGAATGGTTCCCGGGCCGAGGAGAAACGGCTGCCCCCACCGGGCCAGCTCGGGAATATCGGTGGTGAATTTCACCACCGTAGTCTCAAAACCTGGAATCGTTTCCAGCCGGACGGGGGGCACTTCCAGCACTACCCGCGTGTTTACGCGCGAGCCGAGGGCGGTCAGCACCTGTTTTTTCAGGCCCTCCGACTCGCCCACCAGCCGGATCATGACCTCGGCGCGGGCATAATCGGGAATTACGTTCGGCGCGCGGCCGCCCATGATGCTGCCGATGTTGCAGGTGCAGTCGCCCAGCACCGGGTCACGGGGCCACGAGATATCATTCAACGCGGCTAGCGAGTCCAGCAGCTTCGTGATGGCCGATTCGCCCAGCTCCGGGTAGGCCGAGTGGGCCATCTTGCCAAAGGCTTCTATCTCCAGCCGCAGCGCGCCTTTCGACCCCAGCGCCAGCTTGTTTTCCGTCGGCTCGCCGTTGATCAGGAAGCGCGAGCCCCGGGGCTCGGTGTTGGCGCACCGGGCGCCGGCGCTGTTCCTTTCCTCGCCTACTAGTAATAAAAAGCCGAGGTCTCGCCGGCCTTCTTCGAGCAATCCTTTCAGCGCCTGGAGCATGGCGGCGATGATGCCCTTGGAGTCACAGGCGCCCCGGCCCCAGATGAACTCTTCGTCCTCGCGCGAGGGGATGAAGGGCGGCACCGTATCCATGTGGGTGGACAGCACCACGACCGGCTTCCCCCAATGGGCGAAGATATTGAAACGATCGGCCTCGACTTTCATCCGCTCCAGCCGGCCGTCGTGCTTTTCGGCCAGCGGCAGGAGGCAGTCGTAGAGAAAATCGCCGACCTTCTTCTCTTCGCCAGAAATCGACTCGATGTCGACCAGC
>JACQDG010000413.1 GCA_016201185.1 Acidobacteriota bacterium
TCTCGACCGAGTACCAGGGCGGGCGGCTGTGTGGGAAAGCGTGGAGATTGTCAAGCGGGCGCGCAAAGCCTCGGCCGCCGGCCTGGTGAATGCCGTGCTGCGCAAGCTGGCCGCCGAACCGCGCGAAGGGCGGCCGGCGCCCGAGCGGTGCCTTCCAGCCTGGATGCTGGAACGGTGGCGGCGGCACTTCGGCGATCGAACGGCCGAGGCGCTGGCGTTCGCCACGCTGGAAGCCCCGCCGACCTACTTGCGGCTGAATGCGCGGTTCGACACGGAGGAGACACTGCAGCTTCTGACTGCCGAAGGAGTGGAAACCGGACCTACCGAGTTGCCGTATTGCCGGCGGCTGCTCAAGGGCCGGCCGGCGCGCACGGAATGCTTCCGGCAGGGGCGCGTCCGCATTCAGGATCTGGGATCGCAGCGCGTGACCGCACGGCTCGAACTCGCCCCGGGCCAGCACTTGCTCGATCTGTGCGCCGCTCCCGGCGGCAAAACGTTTCAGGCCCTTGAGCAATGCGGCGGCCAAGCGTATGCCGTAGCGTGTGACCTTTATCTCCATCGCCTTTCGACCCTCCAGCGGCTGGCCACCATGCCCGCCGCATTGGTGGCGCTGGACGCAGCCCGCCCGCTTCCTTTCGCCGCCCGCTTCGACCGCATACTGGTGGACGCGCCTTGTTCCGGCACCGGCACGCTGGCGCGAAATCCGGAGATCAAGTGGCGGCTGCGGCCGGCGGACATCGAAGATCTGGCGGCCCGGCAGCGCGCCATCCTGGAGCACGCTCTGGAGGCGCTGGCGCCCGGCGGACGCCTGGTCTACGCCACCTGCTCTCTCGAGCCGGAGGAGAACGAAGCGGTTGTTGAATCATTACTCAGCGGGCCTTTCGAGAAGATGGAGAGCCGCCTCTGGCTGCCATCCGACCAACCCGGCGACGGTTTCTTCGCCTGCGTCATCACGCGACGCGAGTGAGACCAGAACCTTTCAGACTTGAACCGATTGAGCGATCCCTGTTTCCCGGAAGGTGGAATCGAAGGAACCTCAGCCTCCCTGGCAATGGAGCACTAGACCCAATTCGGAGAGAGGCAGACACCTTAGGACACCTGGAACTTTCGGCCTGGGATGGGCGACTCCGTCGGTCCTAACTATATTGTTCCCTTCCTCTAGCGGTAACTGGCCCCCGTACCCCGTGCTAAAATAAAAGTTAGTTCGCCGACATGGTTGAGATTGCGCCTTCCATTCTGGCGGCCGATTTTTCGCGGCTGGCCGAGGAGATCCGCGCTGTTCAAGCAGCCGGGGCCTCGATGGTCCACGTGGACGTGATGGACGGGCATTTTGTGCCGAGTATCACGATCGGCCCGCTGGTGGTCCAGTCGCTTCGTCGCGCCACCGACTTGGCGCTGGACTGCCATCTGATGATCGAGGACGCCGACCGCTACGCGGTGGAGTTCGTGGGGGCCGGGGCGGACATGGTATCAGTGCACCAGGAGGCATGCCCGCACCTGCACCGGACTCTGACAGCCATTCGGGGGGCGGGGGCTTCGCCGGGGGTTGTCATCAACCCGGCCACACCGGTACACATGCTGGATGAGGCACTGGAGCTGGCGGATTATATATTGGTTATGAGCGTAAACCCCGGTTTCGGCGGCCAGGAATTTATCCCCGGCGTCCTGGACAAGGTTCGGCGGCTGGCGCAATTGCGGGGTGAGCGGGGCCTGTCTTACCGGATCGAGATCGACGGGGGAATTACGCTGGTGAACGTGGGCGAGGCGGCCCGGGCGGGCTGCGACATCATCGTGGCGGGCACTGCCATTTTCCATAACTCCGACCCGGGCGAAGCTTTCGCCGCCATGGCGAAGGAGGCCGAGCGGGCCCTGGCCTTGCGCGTTTAGGGACCTGCATGAAGGTTGCTGCTATGTTCAGAAAACCCTGGAGGCTGGTTGCGGTATTGCTGCTGGTGGTGGTGCTGCCGGGCTGCGCGCGGCGCAAGAAGTACGAAAACCCCATCGCCACCAATTCCCAGCAGCCCGACAAGGTCCTTTTCGACCGTGCCATCTCGGACGTCGAGCGCAGCCGCTACGAGGTGGCGCGCCTGACCCTGCAAACCCTGATCAACACCTACCCGGACAGCGAATACCTCGCCAAGGCCAAGCTGGCCATCGCCGACAGCTGGTACCGGCAGGGTGGCACCAGCGGGCTGGCCCAGGCCGAAGCCGAATACAAAGACTTCATCACCTTCTTCCCAGGTATGGAGGAGGCCGCCGAGTCGCAGATGAAGGTTTGTGAAATCCACTACAAGCAGATGGAAAAGCCGGACCGCGACTCCCTGCATGCCGTCAAGGCGGAGGCCGAATGCCGGCAATTGCTGCTGCAGTTCCCCAACAGCAAGTTCGTCCCGCGAACCGAGCAGATGCTGCGGGAGATCCAAGAGGTGCTGGCCGAATCGGAATACCGGGTGGGCCGTTTTTATGCCGTGAAAGGCAGCAACCGTGCCGCCACCACCCGATTGGCCGCGGTCGCGGACCGGTTCCCGCTCTTCAGCAAGGCCGACGAGGCGCTTTGGCTGCTGGGCGAATCTTACGGCAAGTTGGGCAAGAACTTCGAGGACAAGAGCGCGCGGGCTTACAGCCGCTTGGTGCGGGAATACCCGCTGAGCTCGCGGGTGGGTGACGCCAAGGACCGGCTCTCGGATCTCAACCGGCCCATTCCGGACCCGGATGAAGCGGCGCTGGCGCGGATGCAATACGAGTTGGAGAACCGCGAGAAGACCGGCGTCATGGGCCACGCCTTCGGGATGTTTAGCAAGAAGCCGGATGTGAAGGCGGCGGCCAAGATGGGCAAGCCGCCGCTCACGATTCCACCGCCCGTGATCCCCGAGGGCATCAAGGTGACGACCGGCGATGGCAAGGTCAGCGCCGAGGTGGGTGTCCAGCAGATTACCGGACCGAGCGCCCTCGATACGCAGCCTGACGCCCGGGCCAAGCCCCAGGCGGCCCCTGCCGAAA
>JACQDG010000414.1 GCA_016201185.1 Acidobacteriota bacterium
ACCTCCAAAAATTGTGCGAAGTTGGCGCCGGAGTAACCATTTTCCAGGGACCCCGCTACAAGCCCCACGACAGCAGAAGACCGCCCGGCCCAACCTGGACTTCAGGTACCAGACGGGACTTGCGATCTACGAGGCTGCCAGACAGACTGGGATCGTGGTGCCGTTTGTAGACATATCGGCCGATCATGAAACCGAGCGAACTCCCGACAAAAGCATCCGAAACCCAGTGCCGGTGCGCACTCATACGCGACGCCGCAACGACCGTGGCCACAGAATAGGCGGTCATTGGAATCACAATGCGGTGCCGGTATTCGTATGCGAAGACGGCCGCAACGGCAAATGAGCCGGTGGCGTGTCCGGACGGAAACGAATTCCCGCCTTTCCAAAAACCAACTCGCTGTTTGTCCACGATCGGTCGTTCGCGCTGAGTCATTTGCTTCAAGCCAAACACGATCAACTGGCTATGTGCGAGCGCCTGTAAAGCCAGAACACTTGTCTCTCTCACATGTCTGTCTCTTTTAGCCACACCAATCAAGTATGTAGCGCCGGCGAATCCTGCAAGCGTATAGGCTGCTCCAATTTGCGACACTCTGCCGCTCCATATCTCCTGATCACGTGTATTGGGGAGCACGTCGGCGCTCCTCCGATCGGTCGCGATCGAGGCGGCGGATATGAGTAGGAAGGGTACGCCATACTTCTTCATGGCGTGCGAGTCGTAGTTGCGGCGCTGAAACGGAGCGGTCCAAATCCGGTACTCGTCGGGCAAGAAGGAGCGGAAGAACGACTGTTTCCCGGCTTTTGAAGTGTCGCTCGTTTGAGTCTGGGGATTATCCACCGGTGCCTGTGACGGACACGTGTCACTGTCTCCGCTAGATGCGGTTGCCGCTACCTGCGAGTGACACGATGCAAAGGCGGCGTCTTGCTCGGCATCCGCATCTGCGCTCGACTGGGCATCTTCCGCATCGATGCGCACGAGACTGTTTGTCTCGTGCAATTCCTGACCAGATGTCGAAGAGACTGGCAGGAATATGAGAACTAGCGCTACGTAACGCATCGTGTACGTTCACCGGAATCGGCCGAACCGAAAAGCTACTGTCGGTAGCACAAGCAGGTTCAGAACGGTCGATGCGGCCAGACCAGCCAGAATTAGGACTGCCATCGGACCCTCAATCTCCTTACTCGGCTCGGCACTCGAGAGAACTGTTGAAGCACATGGTCGAAATGCGGCGCGGCCCGATCATTACGGCCGGAATGGGCGCCTCAAAAGAGCCTGTGCCTCTCGGCGGGAACCAGCAATGTCGCCGGCCATCGCCACGACCTGATACTGCTCGCGGGCCCGCTCCCGGCGGCCCATCACGTCCAGTGTCTTGCCTAGTTCCAGCCGGGCCACCGTCGTCGCCCGGGCCGATGCCCCGGGTTCCGCCAGCGCTTTGCCGAACCATTCGAACGATGCGTCCAGGTCCCCTTCTTGGCGGAAGGCTACTCCCAGGCGATTGTACAGCGACGCTCTTTCTATTTCAGCGTACTTGCCGGCGCCGGCTTCATGCTTGCGCAAGATATCCTGGTAGATTTCGATAGCCGCCCCAGGCTGCTTCATCAGCAAGGCCATCCCTCCCATGTCCAGGTGCAGCAGGTAATTCTGTGGGTACTTCTTGAGAAGTTGGTTGAGGTAGTCAAAGGCGCGTGTGAATCAGGATGAGGATTACCCGCGCGTCGTCGGCGACCAGGAGAGCCTTCTCTGCTGCCGTTTGCAGCTCCTGTTTCCCGCGCGTCTTGCTGCCCCGGTAACCCATCAGGAAGGCCAGCCATTTCACGTTCCAGGACAGACTGCCGGCCACATAGTTGTAGACCCCGGTGGTGAGACGGGCGTCATGAAAATTCGGATCCTCACGCAGCAGTTCCCGGTGATAGCGAAAGGTCCTGGTCCCCAGGCGAAAGGCCGGCCACCAATTTCGTTTTAGCGACGCCTCGAAGCTTGCCAGGTTCTGGTAAGCCAATCCCAGCAGGAAGCGGGCTGTCTTATCTCCGGGATCCCTGGCCAGCCGAAGCCGGGCCTTTTCTATAGCCTGCTCGCTCACGCGGCGGAATCTAGCTTCCACCACCGGATCGACCTGCAGCTGGTACTGGGGTATCTCGGAAAAGAAGTCGGAGGCGGCGAAACGGTCGATACTCAACTCCTGTTTGCCGCTGAGCTCTTGCAGCCAATAAGTGTACGCCAGGTAGACATATCCCGCCGGATCATCCGGCGATTCCCGAATCATGCCCTGGAAAAGCTCTGCCGCCCGGGTGTGTTCCAGGTTGTATATCTCCTGCAGGCCCTGCCGGATGCGCTGCAGCCGATCCGGCGGGAAGAGGTTTGTCTGGGCCGGAGCGGGCGTGGCCGAACACATCACACAAGCGGCAGCCAAAACTCGGATCCAAGCAGGAAGCCAAACCAGCGCGGCGTGTTTCATTGGGCAGGCAGGGTCACCGCGACACGGGTCCCATGGCCATCGGCGAGGGGGCTCTCCACCTGAATCTCCCCGCCGAGTTGACGGACGTTCTTTCTCACAATGGCCAGGCCCAGTCCGGTGCCTTTTTGCTTGGTCGTGAAGAAGGGTTCAAAAATTCGCTCCCGCAGCTCGGGCGGAATCCCCGGGCCCTGGTCGCTGACGGCAATGCAGATCTTCCCGCCGGGTATGGCGCCCGCCTCCATGAGAATGCTCGTGTTTGGCGCCGAAGCCTGGGCGGCATTCAGCGTCAGGTTAAGGACCACTTGTTTGACAGCCTCCGTGCTCGCGAGCTTTAACCTCAGGCGCGGCTCGATCCGGTGCGTGATGCGAATCTGCTCCCCTTCGTATTGCCTGGCGAGCGCTTCGGCCGTAACTTCAAGCAACTCCGACAGGTTCACTTCCGCTTCCGGCTCCGGGGCCGGACGCGAGAAGCTGAGCAGTTGTTGGACGGTCCGGTTGAGGCGATCGACCTCCGTCAGGATGTAAGTCAAGTCGCGGGCGTAGCGGCGCTCCACCTCCGGGTCCTCGCGCAATAGTTGGGCGAGGGTTTTGATGGAGCTCAGCGGGTTCTTAACCTCATGGGCGATAGTAGCTGCCACTTTGCCGAGCGTGGCCAGGTGTTCCTGCTTGGCCAGAGTCCTCTCCAGGCCGATTTTCTCCTCGATCACGCGGGCCGTCTCGACGGAATGAGAAATCTGGCGGCTGAGGCCCAATAACATCGCCTCGTCTTCATCGAGAAACAGGCGCGGCGCGGTGTCGAGCAGGAGTAGCCCGTTGAGGCGATCTTCATACCACAGCGGAAACAGGTAGTTGAATCCCAGGCTGGAGAGCAGTTGGCGAAACTCGGCGTCGTCGGTGGTGGCGGCGTGGACCACGTCCGCATGGCGGTGGCGCGCCAGGGCCAGCAGCTTTCGCAGCCCCGACCACGCTGCCTGGTGGTCGTGGTTCCGGGGCCCGAATTCGCCGAGCAGGGTCGCCTCGCCGCTTGTGATCAGAAGCGCGCGGTGAACGCGAAAAGTGCGCCCCACTTCCTCGGCCAGAAACTGCACCCGGTGGCGCAGGTCCAGAATACCGGCCGCCTCTTCGATGAGATGCTTGCTGAACGCGGCGTAGAGCGTGGTGCGCTTCGACAGGAAGCGGCTCATCCAGCCGTAGAGCGGCAGCCACACCATGGCGGCGGCGAAGATCAGCGCCACCTCCACCAGGCGGCCGAACGCCTCGAACTCCTCCTCCACGAAACCCGCCACCCGCCGCACCAGGAACAGGTAGATCGCGAAGACGATGCCCATCTTGAGGGCGAAGACAATGCGCCGGCTGAGCAGCAGGCCCAGGAAGTTGTAGCGGTAAACGAAGTAGGTGAAGGCGAGTGGCGGGGCCAGCGCGGCGAGCGTAACAGTCGCCGATCCCGCCTCGGCCACCCCCCCGGCCAGCACCACCAGCAACGCCAGCGCAAAACAAGAAAAGAAACGCCGGTCGCCGGTCGTCGTGGCGCGGCGCCCGGCGTAAAAGCACAGCGCCGCCGTAGCCGCCAGGGACGTCGCCCACCAGCCAGCATAAGCCTTCGCGCTTCCGCTTTCGAGCGCCCACCAGGCGATCGGAATCGCGGCGTACACCGGTGCCGCCGCCAGCCACTTGCGAATCCCGGCCCAAAGCAACCCGAGGTGCAATAGCACCGAGGGCGCAAGCGCCAGCCCCACTATGGCAACCTGGTTCAGCGCCGCCAGGAGCAGAAGGCTCTCGTGGCCGCTCGTCGCGCGGTGGAACAGTGCGATAGCGTTGGCCGCGTGCCACAGCCCGACCACCGCCGCGGCGGCCAGCGCCACCCGCTCCACCAGGCCCGCCCCTTTCTTCCGTCCCAGCAGCACGGCCAGGAACAGCTGCAGTCCCGCCCCCAGCGTGGCGGCGAGCAAGCGAAGCGTGAATCCGAGCAGCATTGGCTCAAGCGGCGCGGCTTACGGGTAGTGTGACCGTGAACCGGGCGCCCTCTCCCGGGCGACTTTCCGCTTCGATAGTTCCATGATGGGCCCGCACAATCTGGTAGCAGATCGCCAGCCCGAAACCGGCGCCCATCCGAACACCCTTGTTGGTGAAATTCGGGTCGAAGATGCGGTCGAGCTTTTCCGGCGGGATGCCACAGCCGGTATCCTCGATTTCGATCCGGATGCGATCGTTGTGCCGGCGCGTCCTCACCCGGATAATGCCCGAGCCGGGGCCGCGCCGGATGGCCTCGATCGCGTTCAGCAGCAGATTCATAAAGAGCTGGTTCAATTGGCGCGGATAACAATCGATCGGCGGCAGGTCGCC
>JACQDG010000415.1 GCA_016201185.1 Acidobacteriota bacterium
AGCTGGCCGGAGTGGTTCACGGTCAGCGGCCCAGCGTCGGTAGTGAGGCGAGCAAGAGAGCCCAGGGGCACCAGCCGCCCGTCCCCGGACTTGAAATAAAGTTTGGAGACTGCATCCGGCCGGGCCTGGTATTCCGGCAGTAGTTCCAGCAATACCCGGTATTGCGCGTTGGGGGCGTAGATGGTCGATGACCAGCGGGGGCCGTAGGCGCTGTAAAGCGCGGACTCGATCTGCGCCACGTTGACCTGCAGCGCTGCGGCCTTGTCCCGGTCGATGGCCAGGTTCACCCGGGGGTTCTTGATCTGGAGGTCCGTGGTGACGTCTTGCACCCCCGGCAGGCGCGCGGCTTCCTTCTCGAATCTCTGCGATTCCCGGAAAAGCTCGTCGGTGTCCGGACCCTGCAGTGTGAACTGATACTGGCTCTTCGACACCCGACCACCGATCCGGATAGCAGGCGGCGCCGTCATGAAAACCCGAATTCCCGGGAAGCCGTAGAGCTTGGGCCGCAGCTCCTCGATGATCTGGTTCACGCCGAGCTTGCGTCGCTTCCGCGGTTTTAACTGCAGGAACATACGGCCCGTCGAGCCGGTGTTGTAGCCGCCGCCGGCGCTCGCCATGAAGACGTCGATGTTGGGATCGGCTTCCAGGATTTCATTGATCTTCTTCTGGTATGCGATCAGTTGATAGAAGGAAGTTCCCTCGGCTGCCTCTGTCGTTATGAACATCTGATCGATGTCCTGATCGGGAATGAATCCCTTAGGAACCTTGACGAAGAGCCAGGCCGTGGCAGCCAGCACCAGCACGAAGACGGTCAGCATGACGGGGCGGTGCCGCAGCACCCACCGCAGGCTCTCGTCATAGGTGCGCAGCATCGCCTGAAAGAACCCTTCCATCACCTGGTGGAAGCGGCCCCGCTTTTGCTCGCCCAGCGGGCGCAGGAAGCGGCTGCACAGCATCGGCGTCAGGCTTATGGAGACCATGCCCGAAATCAGGATCGCTACGCAGATCGTCACCGCGAATTCCCGGAACAGACGGCCCAAAATCCCGCCCATGAACAGCACCGGAATAAAGACCGCCGCCAGCGACAGCGTCATGGAAACGATGGTGAAACCGATCTCCTTGGAACCGCTGAACGCCGCCTGGAGAGGCTTCTCGCCTTTTTCAAGATGCCGGACGATGTTCTCCAGCATCACGATGGCGTCGTCCACCACGAAGCCGATGCAGAGGATCAGCGCCATCATGGACAGGTTGTCCAGGCTGTAATTGAACAGGTACATCACGGCGAAGGTCCCCACGATAGAAAACGGCAGCGCCATGCTGGGAATCATGGTGGCCGAGGCGTTCCTCAGGAACAGGAAGATGACCAGCACCACCAGCGCCAGCGTCACGGCCATGGTGAACTGGATGTCGTGGAAAGCCTCGCGAATGTTCTGGGAGCGGTCGCCCCGGATGCCGAGCCGCACCGAGGGAGGGAGCTGTGCCTGAAACTCCGGAATCAGCCTGCGGATCTCGTCGGTGACCTCGATGGTGTTGCTGCCCGGCTGGCGCATGACAAGCAGGTTGATCGCCTGGCGGCCGCCGTTCCTGGTGTACAGCCAGGAGCCGGTCTTATCGTCCTCCACGCTGTCGATGGCCCTGCCGATCTGCTCCAGGCGCACGGGCGCGCCGTTGCGGTAGGCCACCACCATGGGGCGGTAGGCCGCCGCGTTCATGAGCTGCCCGCTGGCCAGCACGTTGAAGCTCTGCTTCGGCCCGTAAAGCGTTCCCGTTGGCAGGTTGGCATTCCAGCTACGGACCACAGCGTCGACTTCGTTGATGCCGATCTGCCGGGCGGCCATCTTGTTTGGGTCGACCTGGATTCGCACCGCATACTTTTGCGATCCATAGATCATCACCTGGGCCACTCCGCTGACCATCGAGAGCCTCTGCGCCACCTGGTTTTCCGCGTAGTCGTCCAGCACCCACATCGGCAGGTTCGGCGAGGTGAGGCCGAGAAACATGACCGGGGAATCGGCAGGGTTGTACTTGCGGAAGGAAGGGGGAGCTGGCATTCCCGGCGGCAGCAGCGGCATGGCCTCGGCGATCGCTGTCTCCACGTCTACCGCCGCGCTGTCCAAGTTCCGGCTCAGGTCGAACTGGAGGGTAATGGAGGTGTTGCCGGTGCCGTTCACCGAAATCATGGAGTCCAGCCCGGCGATACCGGTGAACTGCCGCTCGAGCGGTGTGGCCACGGCCGAGGCCATGGTGTCGGGGTTGGCTCCAGGCAGGCTGGCCGAAACCACCAGCGTCGGGAAATCTACATTGGGCAGATCGCTGACAGGCAGGGCGCGGTAGGCCAGAACCCCGAACAGGGCCACCGCGAACATCAGAAGGCTAGTGGCGATCGGCCGCCGGATGAAGGTGTCCGAAATATTCAAGGCCGTCCCTCTGCGGCTAATCGGCTTTGCCGCGCTGGGTGTTTTGGCCGCCCTTTTCGATCCGGACTCGCATGCCGGGCGCCAGGCGAAGCTGGCCCTCAGCAACCACGGTCTCTCCGAGCTGCAGGCCCTGCTTCACCACGATGACCTGCTCTACCTGCGAGCCGGTCACCACCGGGCGGGACTCCACCGTCCGGTCGGGCTTGACCACGTAGGCGAAGGTCCCTTCCTGGCCATTCTGGACGGCGCCAATGGGGGCGACGACCGCTCCCTGCTCCGTGGTGAGGGTGAGGACCGCGTTCACGAACTCGCCGGGCCACAGGATGCGGTCCGCGTTCGCAAACGTCGCCTTGAGCGTGATCGTTCCGGTGGCGCGGTCGACCGTGTTGTCGACGAAGGTCAGCGAACCCCGGCCGAGCGACTTGCCGGTCGCGGGCTCCTCCGCCTCCACGACGAGCGTGCCGGCGTTCTGCCGCC
>JACQDG010000400.1 GCA_016201185.1 Acidobacteriota bacterium
CTTACGCCGCAACCGGATTCACGATGGGAAGAGCGCGGGCGTCGTCGTCTACGAGAACGGTCTGGGGACGCTGGAGGACAACGAGATTTTTGGCAACGCGTTCGCTGGTGTGGAGATCAAGACGGGAGGGAACCCCACCTTACGCCGCAACCGGATTCACGATGGGAAGAGCGCGGGCGTCGTCGTCTACGAGAACGGTCTGGGGACGCTGGAGGACAACGAGATTTTTGGCAACGCCCTCACTGGTGTGGAGATCAAGACGGGAGGGAACCCCACCTTGCGCCGCAACCGGATCCAGAAGAATGAGCACAAAGCAATTCGGATTCATAAGGCTGGTGGTGGGAGCTTTGAAGATAACGATCTACGGGACAATAAGAGAGGTGCGTGGGATATCTCTCAGGATAGTCTTCCAAACGTGAAGCGGTCGGGTAATTTGGAGTAATACGTTTACTCCATGCTGATTTCTTATCCGGGGGTCGCGATGTCACGAATCAGCCGCAGGGAATTTGCAAAACTGGCGGGCGGGGCGGCGCTGGTGGCGCCCCTCGCAGGGAGCGCACTGGGTGAACCGCTTGTGTCCAGTCTGGGGTGGACGCAGGAGGCGCCGAAGAAACCCGATCCACCTCCGGGGGCGCCGGCGAAGCCCGCGCAAGCGCAGCCGCCGCAGCAGGGCGAGCCAGCCAAGCCGGAGCCGAAGCCCAAGCTCACGCCGGAGCAGGAAGACGCCGTCAAGAAGGCGATTGAGCGGCGCGAGCGCCAACTCGAAAGCCTGCGCAGCCGCACGTTGCCGTATGACGCCGAGCCCGCGTTCGTGTTTCAGGTGCGGCAGCGCCTGCGCGGGGCAAGAATGTAGCGGCGCGCTTCAGCGCGGCATGTAACGCCGGCCTCTGGCCGGCGCTTTTTGAAAGTCGCCGGCAAGATGCCGGCGCCACGAAAACCAGCCAGGAATGGCGGGCTCCCTCGGCTGCGCTCGGGACAAGTGAAGCTCGCCGCTACACCAACAAGGCAAACCAACGAGGGAAACCGCGATGCTTCCTGAGGACGTGCTTTACCAGAGCGTGCACGAACTGAGCGCGCAGGTACGCGCGGGCAAGATCTCGCCGGTCGAGCTGACCGAATCTTATCTCGCGCGCCTGGAAAAATACGGCGCGAAGCTGGGTGCGGTGGCCACGCTAACGCCCGACCTTGCGCTTGCGCAGGCGCGCGCTGCGGAAAAAGAGATCGCCGCGGGGCGCGCGCGCGGGCCGCTGCACGGCATCCCCTACGGCGCGAAAGACCTGCTGGCCACGCGCGGCATCAAGACCACCTGGGGCGCACCGCCGTTCCGCGACCAAGTGTTCGACTACGACGCCACGGTCATTCGCAAGCTGCGCGCGGCAGGCGCCATTCTGGTCGCGAAGCTGTCCATGATCGAGCTGGCCGGCGGGGGCGGGTACAACAACGGCGCGGCTTCGTTGCAGGGCCCTTCGCGGTGTCCTTACAATCTCGAGCACTGGGCCGGGGGCAGCTCGAGTGGGCCCGGCGCAGCAGTGCCCTCGGCGCTGGTAGGCTTTGCGATTGGTTCGGAGACGCTGGGCTCGATCATCACGCCCGCGGCGTTTTCGGGCGTTTCCGGGCTGCGGCCCACCTACGGGCGCGTGAGCCGCCACGGCGCGATGGCGCTTTCCTGGACCATGGACAAGCTCGGGCCGATGTGCCGCAGCGCGCTCGATTGCGGCTTGGTGCTCAACGCCATCGCCGGGAAAGATCCCGCCGATCCTACTGCGCTCGACCAGAGCTTCACCTGGTGGCCGCCGACGGTGAAGAAGAGCAAGCCGCTCGGCGGCAAACGATTGGGGGTCATCAAGCCGGACCCGGGGCCGCAGGGTCATGAGGAAGTGATGCAAGCGTTTGTGACCGCGCTGGATGTGCTGCGCGGGTTGGGCGCGAAGCTCGAAGAGACCGAGTTGCCGGATTTCCCCTATGGGCCGGTGGCGGTCACGCTGTACACCGCTGAGGCTGCGTCCATCTTTCGCCCGTTCATCGAGAGCGGCAAAGTGATGGAACTGATCGACGAGACGCAGAAGACCGGCCTGATTGCGGCGCTTTCACTGCCGGCGAAGGATTATCTCGACGCCTTTCGCCTTCGCGCGCAGATCCTGCCGGCGCTGGGGAAGATGTTCGAGAAGTACGACGCGCTGGTGGCGCCGAGCCGGTTGGGTCCCGCGCCGCGTCTGGACGTGGACTTTAATGCGCCGCCCCCGCGACCCGCCGGGGAGAAGACGCCCGAGCGCCCGGCCACGCCGCCGCGAAATACCGAGAAATGGAACGTCATCGGGGCCAGCAACATTGCCGGCCTGCCGGCGATTTCCGTGCCCTGCGGTTTCACCAAGGAGAAGAACCTGCCCATCGGCATCCAGTTCGTGGCCGACGCCCTGCGCGAGGACGTCTCTATCGAATTCGCCGCGGCCTATCAGTCCGCCACCGACTTCCACCGCCGCCGCCCGGCTGGTTTCTGAGGGAGCTCACGACAGGTCACCGAGGTCATGAGTTTTTCGGCCACGGGTTTGTGCGCATCCAGCACCCATAATGTGGGCGTAGTGAGGGTTGGAGATAATCGGTCTATTACTCGGTACAACTGAACCCCCGCTCGAAAGGCACGGCAATTGAGCCGATGGACGGAGTCAAGGACATGAATCAGAGTCATATTCATTCTTCCAGTGTGGGTAGCTTCGCTCGGTCACTTTTTGCTTATGGCGAAGCCCGGGAGCTTTTTCAAAATGACTTTGTCATGGCAGCTGCGGTTTGTACGTACTATGCCCTGTTTCACATAGGGGTAGCGTCCCTACTGGCTTATCTCTCTCACCCCGGACCGGGTGAAGACCGGCACCATAACCTTCGGGAGAAAATTAAGTCCCGGTGGCAAAGAGGAGGTCAACGCGCGGCAACGCCTGAGGGGCAAACGTACATCCCCGACCCCGCTTCCTTCATCCATCACGACGACGTTCCCAAGTTCCTAGAAGAAGAACTTCCGAATCTCGCGAAGTCGTTGGGAAAGAGAGACGTTAGAAAAACCCTAAGAGATATCCGTGAGTTCGTGAGTTACGCGCCTCGCGTACTAGAGCGGCCACGAGGAGGTGTTGTGCTGTACTCGGGC
>JACQDG010000407.1 GCA_016201185.1 Acidobacteriota bacterium
CTCCCGCGCTACCGGGGTGTGCGAAGAACTTCGCGGCATGCTCCCAGCACCGTTTCTCATCGCCGCCCGCATAGGCTGCCAGGGCTAACAGGTTATGAACCCGTGGTTCGTCGTCTATCTTTTGGAACCATGCCTCGGCAGTCTTCACCTTGCCGAAACCCAAGTAGCAGAGACCGGCGTGCTGTGCGAAGAGCCGGCGGCCCTTCGGATCCAGCGAGTTGAAGTCTTGTGCCAGGCGGCTCAACTCCTCGAGCGCGGACTTGGGGTCGTCTTTCAACCAGGACTCGTGTACAGGAAATAATTTGAGCTCTGTATCCTCTCCTGATTTGCGGGTCTCGGGCGTCGTGAGTGCCCGCGCCCGATCCAGGTAGTGCCGTGCTTTGACAGGGTCCCTTCCTGACATTGCAAGGCCGGCATCAACATTCATACTGTAGTCATTAGGCCGCAAGTCCGCGTAGCTCATTAACAGGCCAGGAAGTTCCTCCCCTGTGGAGACCCATATCAGGTTGTCTCTGGCCCACAAATCGTCCGGGTAAAGACGCCCCAGGGCTGCATAGGCTTCGACGGCCTTTTCCCTCTCGCCCGTAACAAAGCCGTAATAGCTGCCCAGGATGAAAAGACGCTCCCGCTCGCTGGCCTTGGTGGATAACTCCACGGCCTTCTTCACGAACGGTCCATATTCCTCGAGAGGCTTTCCCTGGTTTCGAAGACTCCAGGCCAGCAACATCCAGCCCGAAGCGAAATCCGGATCATACTCCAGCGCCTGCCGCACCAACTGCTCGGAAGCCCCCCATTGACGTGGCGGGGGGCCGGTGCGGCCGAGCGCCTGCGCCTCGGTGTAGAGCTGACGCGCGCGCAGGGAGGGTGTGGTGACCTGTTGAAGCTCGTCGTTGTGCTGGATGCCGGCGAGCTGCTCGCCGAGCGACAGCCGGACCCAGTTGGAGAGTTTCCGCACGGCCGGCCAAACTTGCTCCTGGCCGGCGGCCTGCTCCTCGGCCCCAGTTAAAGCTCGACCCTGCTTGGGCTCGACGAGCTGCACGCTGAACACATAGGTGGAGCCGAGCTTCTCCGCCCGCCCCGTGACCACAGCTTTTATGCCTCCGTCGCGCAGGCAAATCTCCCGGGCCGTTGCCACGTCGATCTTTGTATCCGGCGGCTTTCGCATCAGCCGCAGGGCGTCCTCGGCCCGCTCGCGAGGGACTACGTTGACGAAGCGCGAGTTGCCCAGCTCGCGTTCCAGGGCGTATTGCAGCGTGCCATCAAACAGAGGCTCGCCGGTGCGGTTTTCGAATCCGGCCAGCAGGACCCAGTCCCGGGCCTGAAAACCCAGGCGGGCGCCTACGGCGCGTGTGCCCACCCACACGATGCCGATGACGATCAGAATAAGAGCCGCTCCGCTGGACAGCAGAGCCTTCCTGTGGAGAACCCACCAAGGCATAGAGGGCACGGCCACGACCGAGTCCCCGTTTTCCTGTGCTGGCCGCCGCTTCGCCAGCCAGTCGTCCAGTTCGGCAGGAAAAGCGTAGACCGTCACCTGCGTATCATGCTGGTGGCGGTGGACCGGCAGACCCTCCTTCGCCTCCCACCGCTGCACGGTGCGCACTTCCCGCTTCAGGTAAGCAGCAATCTCTTTCCAAGAATCTAGGCGAGGCTGAGACGCGGATTCAGCGGAGGCCACTTGAGTCCACCCAGTGCTAAGTCATTGTAACTGCCGGGGGGATGCCAGTCAACGTCGGATCCGGCGACTGTTTGGCCTCCCCAGAGACCCCACGCTATACGACGACATCAGCTTCCTGGCGTTACTTGTCGCTTGTAGACGCGCCCCCCATCACCATTACAATCCGTTGCGATGCGGGGGTGATGTGGTCCCGAAACTCAGAGAGGAAAAAACATGAAGACTTTGAAATTCTTTGCATTAGCTAGCGGGCTGGCGCTCCTTACTGGGGCGGGCGGGGTGGCCCAAGGGAAGGGAACCTGCACCGACATTCCGGTCAGCTACACGTTCCTGAGCACTACCGTGGCTCCGGCAGCGATATGGAACGATGTCCCGAACAAGCCCTACCAGAATGGGGTGGACGGCGTCGCCAATGCGGTCATCCACCGCTGCTTTGGCACAAACGACGCCACCATGGTCCTGGCGCACTCAAAGCGCTACGTCTGGATTCAGGTCCCGACGCCCATTCCGGGTTCCATCATCGTGAACCCCGCGCCTTCGTTTGCGGGAGGGGCGCCATTTCAAAGCCAGGCGTTCTTCAACGTGCGAAACATCCTCGGGTCTACGGATCCGTATTTCTACACCAGCATGGCCAGCCAGTTTCCCGCACCGGACGGCCATACCCACCATTTGCGTCTTCTTCCCGACCCGGGCGCATGCCCGCTAGACTTGGTCTGCGTTCCCAACATACACGGCGGTATTCTGCCCGATAGCAACCTCCCGGTCGAGACGTCGTGGGTGAGAGTGCATTACATGCCGCCGCCGAACCCGGCGCAGTCATGGTCACTGAGCAATACAGCGCAATGGATCGTCGATGGCGAGCTGGCTGACACGGTTTACCCGTTGCTCTACGAGCGCGGCACCCTGCACATCGAGAGCAGCAAGGGTGGTGGCTCTGAGACGCACGAAGGCCAGTACTCGATGCCATTGCAGATTCTGATTACGGCGCTCGGGCCTATCTAGTCTCCTGGCTTACCCTGCTTAGGCACGTCGAGCGATGGATTGCGCGCGAAGAAGCCGCTGGGCATCAGTTTGAACCCGGCATTGTGGACCGGTTGCAGTGAGAAAGGGGACGGAAATGACAGCTTCTTGTCATCGATGGGGGGTCTGTTTTCCGCTGCTGGCGCTGGTGTTCTTTGCGGAAGTGGGGCGCGCTCAGGACAAGCCGTGGAACGACTACAGCCTGGAGGCCAAGCAACTGCGCGAGGCGGGGCGCTATCCAGAGGCGGAGAAAGCCTATCTGGCTGCGCTGCGGCAGGCGGAGGCGATCGGGAAGCCAGATCCCCAACTGGCCGTAACCCTGAATGGCCTGGCGCTTCTCTACCAGACCCAGGGTCGATATGCCGAGGCAGAACCTCGGTACCGAAGGGCCGCGGACCTCTTCGAAGAGCTCTACGGACCGAAAGACCTGACGCTCGCAACCACTCTGCACAACCTGGCAGAACTCTGCCGCCAAGAGGGCAAGTACTTGGAGGCGGAGCGGCTCTGCCGGCGAGCGCTTGCTATCAGAAGAGACTTACTCGGCGAGGAACACCCTGACGTCGCCATGAGCTTGAACACGTTGAGCGGGGTCTACGCCAGCGAAGGTCAATACGCC
>JACQDG010000034.1 GCA_016201185.1 Acidobacteriota bacterium
CTCCCAGCCACACGCTGGAGCTGATCGGGCAGATGAAGCGCGAGAATATAAAGGCGATCTTGGTCGAGCCCTATTTCGACCTGCGCACGCCGGAATCCATCGCTCGCATGACCGGGGGCACGGTGCTGGTCATGCTGCCTTCCGTGGGCGGAGTGAAGGAAGTGAAAGATTATTTTCAATTGTTTGATTACGATATCAATTTACTGACCGGCGTTTTTGCCCGCGTGAAGTAGGAGGCCCCATGGATATGCTGTCATTCTTGCTGCCGCCGTTTATCGCCAGCCTGATCCTGACCGGGATCCACGCCTACCTCGGCGTGCACGTGGTGGAGCGGGGCGTGATTTTCGTGGACCTGGCACTGGCCCAGATTGCCGCCCTGGGAACCACCGTGGCCTTGCTCTATGGCATGGACCCGCACAGCCAGGCCACCTATTGGGTCAGCTTGACATTCACCTTTATCGGCGCGGCCGTCTTCGCCACGATTCGCGGCTACCGGGCGCGCATCCCCCAGGAGGCGATTATTGGAATCTCCTATGCTGTGGCTTCGGCGGCGGCCATCCTGGCGATGAGCAAGGCCGTCGGCCAGGCCGAGCACCTCAAGGAAATGCTGGTCGGCAACATCCTCACCGTGTCCTGGACCGAGGTCAAGAAGACAGCCGCGCTGTACGGCGCCATTGGGCTGTTTCACTACCTGTTCCGGCGCAAGTTCCTGCTCATCTCCATGGATCCCCGGGCAGCCGAAGAGGAGGGCATCTCGGTGCGCTTCTGGGACTTCTTGTTTTATGCCTCGTTCGGCTTCGTGGTCACCTCCTCGGTGGCCATCGCCGGAGTGCTGCTGGTGTTCTGCTACCTGATCGTGCCGTCAGTCGCGGCCATGCTGTACGCGGAGCGGATCGGACCGCGACTCGCTATCGGCTGGACGATGGGAACGCTGGTTTCGGCCCTCGGTGTGTTCCTTTCCGTCAAGATCGATCTGCCGACCGGCGCCACCATGGTGTGCACGTTTGGGATTGTGCTGGTGTTGATGGCTGCCATCCGCGGGACAGTGATGCGGGCGCTCGGAAGAATGAACCAGGTGGAGGCCAAGGCGGCGCCGGTGGCGAGCCAGTCGCAGTTGCGGGGCTGAAAGCGGGCGCCGTCGCAGCGCCTCAATTTGGAGTAACATTGAAGAAGGCGCTTCCCGATGACGAGAAAAGTCAAACTGATCGTTGAAAGGCACGAAGACGGTTATATCGCCTACCCGCTTGGCTTGCGTGAAGGGGTTGCTATTGTGGGTGAAGGAGACACTTACGAAGAGGCTCTGGCTGACGTCACCTCGGCCGTCCGTTTTACCCTCGAAACCGCCAGGGAAGACGAAGTTTTTGACGATGAATTGTCCGTGCTTGAGGCCGTCGTCACTGAAGCCGAGGTGCCCGTAGGTATCAAAGTTCCCGGTTGATGCCCCGAGGGCAAGGGTTATTAGGGCTTTTGAGCTGCTTGGATTTCACATAGTACGAGAAGGGAACCACATCGTCATGCAGCGCGAGGGTCCCAAGGGCGATCGAACTACATTGACGCTGCCCAACCATCCGAGAATCAAGGCTTCCACGCTGCGCGGCGCTTGTTCACAGGCGGGCCTTCTCCGAAACGAGTTCCTGAAAGCCTATCAGCAGTAATTCCTGGGCTCAAGGCGGTTCATGAGCCCTCCTGAAGGGATGTTGTCTTAAGCAACACACCTATTGTTGTTGATGGAGCTTCTGGGGTGCCAAACTCTCGTTTGGCTAGTGTAAGATGGGGGATTGCAATTCTCTTGCTTGCTGAGTTCACGCACCTCGTGGAGGACGGCTAATGGCCATTAGCGCGGGGACCCAAATCGGCCCCTATGAGATTGTTGCGCCCATCGGGGCGGGAGCCATGGGAGAGGTGTACCGGGCCAAGGACGCGCGGCTCGGGCGGGAAGTGGCTGTTAAGGTTCTGCCGCCCGCGCTCTCTTCCGATCCGGACCGGCTCCGCCGCTTCGAGCAGGAAGCCCGGGCCGCCGGGATGCTGAACCACCCCAACATTCTGGCCATTTACGATATTGGGACCTACGAAGGTTCCCCCTATCTGGTCTCGGAGCTGCTGCAAGGCGAGACCCTCCGCGACCGCCTGGGCGGCGCGGGTATAGGTCTCCGTAAGACCGTTGACTATGCCCTGCAGATCGCCCGCGGCCTGGCCGCCGCCCACGAGAAGGGCATCACCCACCGGGATCTCAAGCCGGAAAACATCTTCATAACCAAAGACGGCCGGGCGAAAATTCTCGATTTCGGCCTGGCCAAGCTGACCCGGCCGGAGGCGCTGGGCGGCGACGGCAGCAACGCTCCCACCATCGACGGTCAGACCCAGCCCGGCGCTATTCTGGGCACGGTCGGCTACATGTCGCCCGAGCAGGTACGCGGCCAACCGGTTGACCACCGCTCGGACCTCTTCACCTTCGGGGCCATCCTCTACGAGATGATCTCCGGCCGCAAGGCCTTCCGCGGGGCATCGGCGGTGGAGACGATGAACGCCATCCTGAAGGAGGAGCCGGAGGAGCTTTCGGCCATTAACCCGAACTCGCCGCCGGCCCTGGAGCGAAACATCCGGCATTGTCTGGAGAAGAACCCGGAGGAGCGGTTCCAGTCGGCGCGCGATGTGGCGTTCGACCTGGAGGCGCTGCTGGGTGCGCTCGGTCCTACCACTACGGTCATGCCGGTGGAGGGCGGACGGAAGACCAGTTCCGGAGTGGCGGCGGTGATTGGCGCGGCACCGGAAGTGGGCAAGCGCCGGCTCGCCACCCTGGCCCTGGCCGGCGTGGCCTTGCTCGCCCTTTACACTATCGGCGTGGGCTTCTTTGTCAGCGCCCGCAGCGGGAATTCCGGCCCGCCTTCGTTCCACTTGCTCACTTTCCGCCGCGGCACCATCCTTTCGGCCCGCTTCGCTCCCGACGGCCAGACCATCGTTTACGGCGCGCGCTGGGACGGCAGTCCGTTCGAGTTGTTCTCCACGCGCCCCGAAAGCCCCGAATCCCGCTCGCTCGGTTTTCCCGGCACGGAGATCCTGGCCATTTCACCCTCCGGCGAGATGGCTATCTCCTCCGGGCGGCATCCTGTGGGCGGCTTCGTCTACAGCGGTACGCTGGGGCGGGCTTCGCTGGCCGGCGGCGCTTCGCGCGAAGTCCTCGAGGATGTCCAGCAGGCCGACTGGGCGCCGAACGGAAGCAGCCTGGCCGTGGTGCGGAATGTCGGCGGGCGAAACCGCATCGAGTTTCCCGTCGGCAAGATCCTCTACGAGACGGCCGGGTGGATCGGCAACCCGCGCGTCTCGCCCCAGGGTGACCTGGCTGCCTTTATCGATCATCCGGTCCAGGGCGATGACGGCGGGACTGTGTCGGTCGTTGATCTGAACGGAAAGAAGAGAATTCTTTCCGGCGGCTGGGTGAGCACCCAGGGCCTGGCTTGGTCGCCCAAGGGGGATGAGGTCTGGTTCACGGCGACCAGAGTCGGGGCGGCCCGCGCCCTCCATGCCGTCTCCCTGGCAGGCAAGGAGCGCCTGGTGGCGCGGGTGGCGGGCATCATGACCCTCCTTGACATCTCGCGCGACGGGCGGGCCTTGATGACCATGAGCAATGAGAGGCAGGGGATTATCGCTCAGCCCCCCGAGGAGACCAAGGAACGCGACCTGTCGTGGCTCGATGCTTCCGGTATTCGCGACATTTCCCCAGACGGGCGGGTAGTGCTCTTCAGCGAAAGCGGGGAAGGCGGCGGCGCCACTTACACTATTTATATTCGTAAGACAGACGGCTCGCCCGCGGTGAAAATCGGCGAAGGGATGGTGCAGAGGCTTTCGCCCGACGGAAAGTGGGCGTTGGCGATCACCTACGGCACTTCCAACCCGCAACTGGTTCTGTTCCCGACCGGGCCGGGCGAGCCAAAACCGCTGGTGGACGGGAGCATTCGCTACCAAGCGGCGGCCTGGTTTCCCGACGGGAAGCGGGTGGCGTTCATTGGCAACGAGCAGAGCCATGGATCACGACTCTACCGGAGCCTCTATCTATACCGGCGCGGTGAATTGCCCACCAAGGCCTACCGGCTCGATCTTGCGAGCGGGAAGAAGGAGCTGTGGAAGCAGTTCATGCCGGCGGACCACGCCGGGGTGGATAATCTATCCCCCATTCTCGTGACGCCCGACGGCAAGGCTTACGCTTACACATATAGCCGGGCCCTATCCGACCTGTACCTGGTCGAGGGAGTAAAGTAGGAACCTTCGGCCATGCTGGCAGCCGGGACGAAACTTGGCCCTTACGAGGTGCTGGCTCCCCTGGGCGCCGGCGGCATGGGTGAGGTTTACCGGGCCAGGGACGCCAGGCTCGGGCGGGACGTGGCCATTAAGGTCTTGCCGCCGGCCCTCTCCTCCGATCCGGATCGGCTCCGCCGCTTCGAGCAGGAAGCCCGCGCCGCGGGCATGTTGAACCACCCCAATATCCTCGCGGTCTACGACATCGGCACCCACGAGGGCGCTCCCTACCTGGTTTCCGAGCTGCTGGAAGGCGAAACGCTGCGGGACCGCTTGAAAAGCGGGGCACTAAGTCTTCGTAAGACCATCGACCACGGCCTGCAGATGTCCCGTGGCCTGGCCGCAGCCCATGAGAAGGGCATCACGCATCGCGATCTCAAGCCGGACAACGTTTTCGTTACCAAGGACGGCCGGGTGAAGATCTTTGATTTCGGCCTGGCCAAGCTGACTCGGCCGGAAGCGGAGTTCAAGGAAGGATCCAACGCGCCGACCTTGGGAGACCAGACCCAGCCCGGCGCCATCCTGGGGACCGTGGGCTACATGTCTCCGGAACAGGTGCGCGGGCAGCCGGTTGACCATCGCTCGGACATTTTCACTCTCGGCGCCATTCTCTACGAAATGATTTCCGGCCGGCGGGCTTTCCAGCGAGGCTCGTCGGTGGAGACCATGAACGCGATCCTTAACGCCGAGCCGCCGGAACTGACGGCCGCGGACAACGTAATTCCTCCGGCGCTCGAGCGGCTCGTGCACCACTGCCTGGAGAAAAGCCCGGAGGAGCGCTTCCAATCCGCGCGCGACATTGCCTTTGATCTGGAGACGCTATCGGCAATCACGGGCGCTACCACGACGGTGATGGCTCCCCTCGCCGCGCCGGAAGGCCCGGCAGCGGCCGCGCCGGCCCCGGTCCCCAAGTGGCGGCGCATGCTGATGCAGGCCCTGGTCATTCTGGCGGTGCTGGCTGGCGGGTTCATTGTAGGCCAGCGCTTTGGTACAGCGCCTCCTCCTTCTTACCAGTTGCTCACGTTCCGCCGCGGCTCGATCCTTTCAGCCCGCTTTGCCCCCGACGGTCAGACGATCGTCTACGGCGCCAGTTGGGATGGCAACCCCGTCGAGGTCCTCACGACTCGCCCCGAAAGCCTGGAGTCGCGCTCCATTGGCCAGCCGGCCACCGAGATTCTCTCTATTTCTCCTTCCGGCGAGATGGCCATCTCGCTGGGCCGGCATGGTGCCGGGCCTTTCCTTTATAGCGGGACACTGGCGCGGGCGTCGATCGTCGGCGGCGCTTCGCGAGAGATTCTCGAGGACGTGCAACAGGCCGATTGGGGACCGGACGGGGCCAATCTTGCCGTCGTGCGGGGCGTCGCAGGACGCAACCGCCTCGAGTACCCTGTTGGGAAGACGCTCTATGAGACGGCGGGGTGGATCGGCCACGCGCGGGTCTCACCCAAGGGCGATCTGGTCGCCTTCATCGATCATCCCGTGGTGGGCGACGACGGCGGGGAGATTGCGGCCGTGGACCTCGCCGGGAAAAAGAAGACGCTTTCCAGCGGCTGGATCAGCGCCATGGGCCTGGCCTGGTCTCCGGGTGGAAGCGAGATTTGGTTCACCGCGACACGCAGCGGCAGCGGGCGTGGTATTCATGCTGTTTCTCTCTCCGGGAAAGAGCGCTTGGTCACCAGGATCGGCGGCACGCTGACCCTTCACGACATCTCGCGCGAGGGACGCGTTCTGCTGACACGGGACAGTCAACGACAGGGGATTATCGCTGCTGCGGGCGGCGAAAACGAGCGGGATCTTTCCTGGCTCGATTTTTCCGGGGTTCGTGACATTTCACCGGACGGCAAGACGATCCTCTTCAGCGAGACCGGAGAAGGCGGCGGCTCGACCTACGGCCTCTACATTCGCAAGACCGACGGCTCGCCCGCCGTGCGGATCGGTGAGGCCGGCGCCATGGGCCTTTCTCCTGACGGGAAGTGGGCGCTGGGGATCGCACGGCGTAGAGGGGGAGCTCAAATGGTTCTTTTTCCGACTGGGCCCGGGGAGCCGAAGCCGCTCCCGCGCGATGCGCTCAACTATCAGTCGGCCAGGTGGTTTCCCGATGGAAAGCGGTTCTTCATTACAGGCCACGAGCCGGGGCATGCCACCAGACTCTACGTTAAAGATCTGAATGGGGGCCAGCCACGCCCATTCACACCAGAGGGAACGACCGGGCACTTGTCTCCTCCTTCGCCCGATGGGCGGTTTGTTCTCGCCAGAAACCCGGGGGGAAAGTCTTTTCTTTATCCGGTGGAAAACGGGGAGCCTGTCCCGATTCCGGCGTTTTCGTCCGGGGACCAAACTGCCGGATGGAGCGCCGATGGCCGCTCCATTTACGTGTACCGTCGGGGGGAGTTGCCCACGAAAGTTTATCAACTGGATCTGGCGACGGGCCGGAAGGTGCTTTGGAAACAGTTCATGCCTGCCGATCCCGCCGGGGTCGATGCTCTTTCTCCCATCATCGTAGCGCCTGACGGCAAATCCTATACTTACACCTATAATCGGATGCTCTCGGACCTGTACTTGGTCGAAGGACTGAAATAATGCTCGCCGCCGGAACCCAGCTCGGCCCTTACGAGGTCCTCGGGAAAATCGGCGCCGGAGCCATGGGCGAGGTCTATCGCGCCAAAGACGCTCGCCTGGCTCGGGAAGTAGCCATTAAGGTTCTTCCAGCCGCTTTCGCCGCCGACCCCGACCGGCTCCGCCGCTTCGAGCAGGAAGCCCGCGCCGCCGGCATGTTGAACCACCCCAACATCCTCGCCATCTACGACATCGGCACGCATGAAGGCTCCCCTTACCTGGTTTCCGAACTGCTGCAAGGCGAGACCCTGCGGGAGCGGCTGAAGGCCGGCGCGCTAGGCCTTCGTAAGACCATCGAATACGCTCACCAGATCGCCCGGGGTCTCGCCGCCGCCCACGAGAAAGGCATCACCCACCGGGACCTCAAGCCAGAAAACATCTTCATCACCAAGGACGGCCGGGTGAAAATCCTCGATTTCGGCCTGGCCAAGCTGACCCGGCCGGAGGCGCCGAGCGGAGAGGGCAGCAGCGCCCCGACCCTGGGCGGGGAAACCGAGCCGGGGGCGATCTTGGGCACGGTCGCTTACATGTCGCCGGAGCAGGTGCGGGGCCGGCCGGCCGATCATCGCTCGGACATCTTCACCTTCGGGGCCATTCTCTACGAGATGCTGGCGGGTAAGAGGCCCTTCGGGGGCGAATCGGCGGTGGAGACGATGAGCGCCATTCTCAGGGAGGAGCCGCCGGAGCTTTCCGCCACTAATCAAAATGTCAACCCAGCCTTAGAGCGGATCATCCGGCACTGTTTGGAGAAGAGTCCGGAGGAGCGGTTCCAGTCGTCGCGGGACATTGCTTTTGACCTGGAGATGCTGTCCGGTGCGATAGGCCCGACCACGGTGATGCGGGCCATCGAGGAGTCCGCGGCGGCCGCCCCGGTAAGCGCCGCGCCGATCGCGCCAAAGCGCCGGCTGGTGCTGGCATTCGTCGGCCTCTCTTTTCTCGCCCTGTTCGGCATCGGGATGTACCTCGTCGGCGCGCGGAGCGGCAAGACATTGCCCCCTTCTTTCCACCTGCTCACTTTCCGTCGCGGAACGATCAATTCCGCCCGCTTCGCTCCCGACGGCCAGACGATCGTCTACGGGGCAAGGTGGGACGGCAACCCGCTCGAGCTTTTCTCCACGCGACCCGAAAGTCCCGATTCGCGATCGCTTGGACAACCCGGCACCGAGATTCTGGCCATCTCCTCTTCGGGCGAAATGGCTCTTTCGCTCAAGCGGCATTTCTCCGGGGCCTTCATGGGGAGCGGAACGCTGGCCCGGGCGTCGTTCGGCGGCGGCGCTTCCCGCGAAGTAATGGAAGATGTTCAACTGGCTGACTGGGGGCCGGACGGCGCAGGCCTCGCGGTGGTTCGCACCGTCGGCGGTCGAAATCGCCTCGAGTTTCCCATCGGGAAAATGCTCTATGAAACCGCCGGCTGGATCAGCCATCCGAGGGTCTCGCCGACGGGCGACCTGGTCGCCTTCATCGACCATCCGGCGATTGGAGACGACGGGGGAGCGGTCGCTGTAGTGGACTCCGGCAGCAAGGCGAAAACCTTGTCCTCCGGGTGGATCAGCGTCCAGGGTCTCGCCTGGCGCCCGAGCAGCGGCGAGATCTGGTTTACAGCCACCAAGGTGGGCGGCGCACGCGCTCTCCATGCCGTATCGCTTGCGGGACGGGAACGCCTGTTGGTTAGGGTGGCGGGACCCCTCACCCTGCACGATATCTCGCGCGAAGGACGAGTCTTGATGACGCGCGACAACGCCCGCCAGGGAATGGTGGCTCTCCCTCCCGGCGAGACTCAGGAACGCGATTTATCCTGGCTGGACTGGTCGCTGGTCACCGGCATTACGCCCGACGGCAAGACGCTCCTCTTCTGCGAGACCGGCGAGGGCGGCGGAGCGGCCTACGGTCTATATATTCGGAAGACCGACGGCTCTCCGGCGGTGAAGATCGGCGAGGGCTGCGGAACGGGACTATCGCCCGACGGGAAGTGGGCTTTGTCGATCACCTCCACTAGTTCTGCGCCGCAGTTGGTTCTGTTTCCCACCGGGCCGGGCGAGCCGAAGACGCTTAAACGGGAAGCAATCAACTATCAAGGGGCGGCCTGGTTTCCCGACGGCAAGCGCTTGTTGATCGCCGGAAATGAGCAAGGCCATGCCGTGCGGCTTTACGTGCAGGACCTCGACGGGGGCAAGTTGCGCCCCATCACGCCGGAGGGGTTGACCAATCCATCCCTCCTGGTTTCGCCCGACGGCCGGTCTGTCCTCGGCCGGAGCCACGAAGGAAAATATTTCCTTTACCCGCTCGAGGGCGGGGAACCTCGTGCCGTCGGAGGTCTGGAGCCGGAGGATGTACCCCGACAGTGGAGCGCCGACGGCCGCTCCATTTATGTTCAGCGGCGCGGCGAGTTGCCCGCTAAAGTGTATCTCCTCGATCTTTCTACGGGGCGCAAAGAACTCTGGAAGCAGTTCATGCCCCCCGACCCCGCCGGGGTGGAAGGCCTGGCCCCTCTGCCGACGCCCGACGGTAAGGCGTACGCTTACAGCTATAACCGTGTTCTCTCCGAGCTTTACCTTGTGGAGGGAGTGAAATAATGCTGGCGGCAGGATCTCAACTCGGTCCTTACGAGGTGCTGGGCAAGCTCGGCGCCGGCGCCATGGGCGAGGTCTACCGCGCCAAGGATTCCAGGCTATCCCGCGAAGTGGCCATCAAAGTCCTGCCGCCTGCCCTGTCTTCCGATCCCGACCGGCTGCGCCGCTTCGAGCAGGAAGCCCGCGCCGCCGGCATGCTCAACCACCCCAACATCCTCGCCATTTACGACGTCGGCGCCCACGAAGGCTCGCCTTATCTGGTTTCCGAGCTGCTGCAAGGCGAGACGCTGCGAGACCGTCTGAAGAGCGGCGCCCCGGGTCTTCGTAAGACCATCGAGTACGGGCTTCAGATCGCCCGCGGCCTGGCGGCCTCCGGAGCAGGTCCGCGGCCAACCGGTCGATCATCGCGCTGATATCTTCGCCTTTGGCAGCATCCTCTACGAGATGATGGCCGGCCGCAAGGCGTTCGGGGGCGGATCGGCCGTGGAAACGATGAGCGCGATTTTGAAGGAGGAGCCGCCGGAAATCTCTGCCACCAATCAGAACTTCTCCCCTGCCCTGGACACTATCGTTCGGCACTGCCTGGAGAAGAGCCCGGAGGAGCGCTTCCAGTCGGCGCGGGACATCGCCTTCAACCTGGAGGTGCTGGCGGGCGCCGTGGGTCCTAGCACTACCGCCATGCCCATTGAGGGCGCTCGCAAGACGTCCTCGGGGATGTCCGTTGTAATGGCCCCCGCGCCGGCTCTCAAGAAGCGATACCTTGCGGCGGCGGCCTTGGTTGGGCTTGGCTTGCTCGCCACTGTGTTTTTCGCGGGACTGCGGCTTGGAAAAACTCCTCCCCCTTCGTTTCAACTGCTGACCTTCCGGCGCGGCACGATCCGCTCCGCGCGCTTCGCCCATGATGGCCCGACGATTGTCTACGGCGCCTCCTGGAACGGTAACCAGGTGGAGCTTTTTTCCACACGCCCCGAAAGCCCCGATTCGCGCGCCCTGGGCTTCCCCGGCGCCGAGATCCTGGCCATCTCCCCGTCCGGCGAAATGGCTATCTCGCTCGGGCGGCACATATTCGGACCCTTCATGAACACCGGCACCCTGGCCCGGGCAACGTTTGGCGGCGGCGCCTCGCGCGAGGTCCTGGAGGACGTGCAACAGGCCGACTGGGGGCCGGGCGGAAACACCCTGGCTGTGGTACGGAATGTCGGCGGTCGCAACCGGCTTGAATATCCTATCGGCAAGGTGCTGTATGAAACCGCCGGGTGGATTGCCCATCCGCGCGTCTCGCCCAATGGAGACCTGGTCGCCTTCATTGACCATGCGGTCATAGGCGACGACGGGGGAGGGGTCGCTGTCGTGGACCTCAGCGGGAAGAAGAAGACGCTTTCCGAAGGCTGGGTCACTGTCTGGGGCCTCGCCTGGTCCCGACAGGGTCGGGACGAGATCTGGTTCACGGCAACCCGGGTTGGAGCGTCCCGCGCCCTCCATGCCGTCTCCCTTTCAGGGCAGGAGCGACTACTGCTGAGGGCGGCAGGAACTCTTACCCTCCACGATGTGGCGCACGACGGCCGTGTCCTGCTCACCCGCGACAACCAGCGGCAAGGAATAGTCGCTCTTCCACCCGGCGAAACCAAGGAGCGCGATTTATCCTGGCTTGATTGGTCCCTGCCCAGCGACATTTCGCCGGACGGCAAGACGGTCCTGTTCAGTGAAGCCGGGGAAGGCGGTGGAGCCACGTATGGCGTTTATCTCCGCAAGACTGACAGCTCGCCCGCCGTGAAAATCGGCGAGGGGTCGTCCCAGGGGCTTTCGCCGGACGGCAAGTGGGCGTTGTCGATCATCTCGACCAGCTCGGCGCCGCAACTGGTGCTGTTCCCGACCGGACCCGGCGAGCCGAAACCACTCGAGCGCCAGGGTATGAATTATCACGGTGCGTGCTGGCTTCCCGACGGGAAACGCATCGCCTTCGCGGGCAACGAGCCGGGTCGGGTGGTGCGGATTTATGTGCAAGACCTGGCCGGGGGCAAGCCGCGCCCCATCACGCCGGAAGGGGCTACCGTCGCGCTTATACTCGTTTCCCCGGATGGCCGCTCTGTGATCGGACGCGCCGCTGACAGGAAGTACTATCTATACCCGGTGGAAGGCGGGGAGCCCCGCGCTATTGCCGGCCTGGCTCCGGAGGATAGGCCCACGCAGTGGAGCGCCGATGGCCGCTCTCTTTACGTGCACCGGCGCGGGGAGTTGCCGGCCAGACTCTATCGGCTGGATCTCTCGACCGGGCGCAAGGAACTCTGGAAACAGTTCATGCCCGCCGACGCGGCCGGCGTGGAAGATGTTACCCCCATTCCGACGTCCGACGGCAAGGCGTATATGTACGGTTACATGCGAGTGCTCTCTGAGCTTTATTTAGTTGAAGGGGTCAAGTAATGCTGGCCGCGGGGACACAACTCGGCCCTTACGAGGTGCTCGGCCAACTTGGCTCGGGCGGGATGGGCGAGGTGTACCGCGCCCGCGACCCCAGGATCGGGCGTGACGTGGCCATCAAGGTACTCCCTTCCGCCTTCGCCACCGACGCCGATCGCCTGCGCCGCTTCGAGCAGGAAGTGCGGGCCGCCGGGGCCCTCAATCATCCCAACGTTCTGATTATTTATGACGTCGGCGCCTACAACGGATCGCCCTACATTGTCTCGGAGCTGCTGGAGGGCGAGACGCTCCGCAGCCGGTTGGGTGGCGGGGCGCTTCCGCTGCGTAAGGCGATCGACTGCGCGCAGCAGATCGCTCGCGGGCTGGCCGCCGCTCACGATAAGGGCATCACGCACCGCGACCTGAAGCCGGAAAACATCTTTATCACCAAAGATGGCCGCGTCAAGATTCTGGATTTCGGCCTAGCCAAGCTGACCCGGCCGGAGTCTGGCGTGCAGGAAGGGCCGGACGCGTCGACCATGGGCGGCCAAACCGAGCCGGGCGCGGTGCTGGGAACGGTGGGCTATATGTCGCCCGAGCAGGTGCGGGGCCAGCCCGTCGACCACCACTCGGACATCTTCGCTTTCGGCGCCATCCTTTACGAGATGATCTCCGGCAAGCGCGCCTTTCGAGGCGCTTCGGCCGTGGAGACGATGAACGCCATCCTGAAGGAGGACCCCCCGGATCTCACCGCTACTAATCAAAGCCTGCCGCCCGCCCTGGAGCGCATCGTAAGGCACTGCCTGGAAAAGAGCCCCGAGGAGCGCTTTCAGTCGGCGCGGGACATCGGCTTTGACCTGGAAATGCTGTCGGGCGTCATAGGCCCGACGACCGTGCTGCGGGCGATGGAGGACGTCCCGGCGGTCGCTGCTGCCCGCGTGGCGCAACCCGTCTCCAGAAAACGCCGCCTGGCCATGGCGCTGGCCATGCTGGCCCTGCTCGTCCTGTGCAGTGGCGCTACATATTTGGCCGGTGTGCGCAGCGGAAAATCGCCGCCGCCTTCGTTTCACCTGCTCACGTTCCGGCGAGGATCGATCTATTCGGCCCGGTTCGCTTCCGACGGCCAGACGATCGTTTACGGCGCGAGTTGGGACGGCAAACCCGTCGAGATCTTCTCCACCCGGCCGGAGAGCCCCGACTCGCGCGCTCTGGGATTTCCCGGCACGGACATTCTTGCGGTCTCCCCCTCCGGCGAGATGGCAATTTCCCTCCACCGTCATTTCTTTGCGCCTTTCATCAGCAGCGGCACGCTGGCCCGCGCCTCACTGGCGGGCAGCGCTTCCCGCGAGGTTCTGGAAGATGTCCAGCAGGCCGACTGGGGTCCGGACGGCTCCAGCGTGGCCGTGGTGCGCTTTGGCGGCGGGCGCAATCGGCTCGAGTTGCCGATAGGCAAGGTGCTCTACGAAACGGCCGGATGGATCAGCCACCCGCGCGTCTCCCCTCGGGGCGACCTGGTCGCCTTCTTCGATCATCCGGTCGTAGGGGATGACGGCGGGGCAGTCGCGGTGGTTGACCTCGACGGTAAGAAAAGGATTCTTTCCAGCGGCTGGCTCAGTGCTATGGGCCTCTCCTGGCCCCGACAGGGCCGGGACGAGGTTTGGTTCACTGCCACCCGATCAGGTCTGGCTCGCGCACTCAATGCGGTATCGCTTGCCGGGCAAGAGCGCCTCTTGGCCAGGGCCCCGGGGACCTTGACGCTTCACGACATTTCCCGCGACTGGCGCGCCTTGGTCGCTCGAGATTACCCGCGGCAGGGAATTATCGCCCTGGCGCCGGGCGAAACAAAGGAGCGCGATTTATCCTGGCTCGACTTTTCCGTTCCCCGGGACCTCTCCGCCGATGGACGAATGTTGCTGTTCGATGAAACGGGAGAAGGCGGAGGAGCGACCTATGCCGTCTATATTCGCAAGACGGATGGTTCGCCCGCTGTGCGGATCGGAGAGGGTATCGCTTTGGGATTCTCACCGGATGGCAAGTGGGCTCTGGCAATGACCCAGAGTTCCGGGAACCAGCTCACCATGTTCCCCACGGGGCCTGGAGAGTTGAAGCGGCTTCCACGCGAAGGGATCGACTATCAATGGGCAAGCTGGTTTCCGGATGGAAAGCGTCTCCTCGTCGCGGGGAGCGAGCCCGGCCACGGGGTACGCCTTTATGTGCAGGACCTTTCGGGAGGGAAACCTCGCGCCATCACGCCGGAGGGAATCAGCATCCGGGGCTCGGCAGTCTCGCCTGATGGCCGCGCGATCATTTGCCGCAACCCGGACGGAAAGTATTTCTTATACCCTGCTGACGGAGGAGAGCCTCGTTCCATCCCCGGCCTCGGTCCGGAGGAGCTTCCCTCTCAGTGGGGCGCCGACGGCCGCTCGCTCTACATATTCCGGCGGGGCGAGCTGCCCGCCAGGGTCTATCGGCTGGACCTTTCCACCGGACGCAAAGAGCTTTGGAAACAGTTTATGCCCGCCGATCCCACCGGGGTGGATGGAATCGGCCGCCCCATCGTGACAGTGGACGGCAAGTCTTACGTTTACAACTATGCTCGTATCCTCTCCGAGCTTTACGTGGTGGAAGGCCTGAAATAATGCTGGCTGCCGGAAGCCAACTCGGCCCTTACGAGGTGCTGGGCAAGCTCGGCTCGGGCGCCATGGGTGAAGTCTACCGCGCCAAAGACGCCCGCCTCGCCCGCGAAGTGGCCATTAAAGTCTTACCACCCGCCTTCGCTGCCGATCCCGACCGCCTCCGCCGCTTCGAGCAGGAAGCCCGCGCCGCCGGCATGCTTAACCACCCCAACATCCTCGCCATCTACGACATCGGCACGCACGAAGGCTCTCCCTACCTGGTCTCCGAGCTGCTGCAAGGTGAGACGCTGCGCGATCGGCTGAAGAGCGGCACACTGGGGCTTCGCAAGACTATCGACTACGGCCTGCAAACCGCTCGGGGCCTGGCGGCGGCGCACGACAAGGGCATCACCCACCGCGACCTGAAGCCGGAGAACATCTTCCTCACCAAGGACGGCCGGGTGAAAATCCTCGATTTCGGCCTGGCCAAGCTGACCCGGCCGGAGGCCGGAGGTAGAGAGGGGAGCAACGCTCCGACGATTGATGCTGAGACCCAACCCGGCACGCTTCTGGGCACGGTGGGCTACATGTCGCCGGAGCAGGTACGGGGCCGGTCGGCCGATAGCCGTTCCGACATCTTCGCGCTGGGCGCGATTCTGTACGAGATGTCCTCCGGCCGCCGGGCTTTTGCCGGCGAGTCGGCCGGGGACACCATGAGCGCCATTCTGAAGGAAGACCCGCCGGAGATCTCTGCCACCAATCAGAACTTCTCCCCCGCCCTGGACCGCATCATCCGGCACTGCCTGGAGAAGAGCCCGGAGGAGCGGTTCCAGTCGGCGCAGGATATCGCGTTCAACCTGGAAATGTTGTCCGGGGCGATAGGGCCCACGACGGTGATGCGGGCCATGGAGGAGCCTTCGGCGACCGCCCCCGCGAGCGCGCCACGGCCTCTCGTGCGCCGCCTTCTTGTTCCGATCCTGGTTGCCCTTGGCGTGCTAGTCGGGCTTGCCGTTGGCCTTCGCTTCGGCAGGACGACTCCGCCTTCGTTTCGTCAACTCTCTTTTCGCCGCGGCCGGATTCTCTCGGCCCGTTTTGCTCCCGACGGCCACACCATCGTTTACGGCGCCGCCTGGGACGGTCGGCCGGTGGAACTGTTCTCGACTCGCCCGGAAAGCCCCGAGTCGCGGCCGCTGGGGTTTCCCGCCACGGAAATTCTGGCCATTTCTCCCACCGGCGAGATGGCTATCTCGCTGCGCCGGCGTTCCCTGTCGCCGCTCGTCAGCACCGGAATGCTGGCCCGCGCGTCGCTGGCCGGCGGCGCGCCCCGGGAAGTACTCGAAGATGTCGAGCAGGCAGACTGGGCGCCGGATGAGAGCAACCTGGCGGTGGCGCGCGAAGTCGGCGGCCGAAACCGTCTGGAGTTTCCCATCGGCAAGGTGCTTTACCTGGCGAGCGGGTGGATCAGCCACCCGCGCGTCTCACCCCAGGGCGACCTGGTAGCCTTCATCGATCACCCGGTGGTGGGAGACGACGGCGGGGATGTGGCCGTTGTCGATCTGGCGGGCAAGAAAAAGACGCTCTCGAGCGGGTGGATCAGCAACATGGGTCTGGCCTGGTCGCCAAAAGGGGATGAGGTGTGGTTTACGGCGACCAGGGTCGGCGGAGCGCGCGCCCTCTACGCCGTTTCCCTCGGCGGAAAGGAGCGCGTGGTGGCCAGGGTGACCGGGCCGCTGACGCTCGACGACATCGCCCGCGACGGGCGCGTGCTGGTCACTCACGACAACGGGCGGGAGGGAATGATCGGTCTGGCGCCCGGCGAGAAGGAGGAGCGCGATCTGTCCTGGCTCGACTTTTCCGCGGCTCGCGACCTTTCGCCCGACGGCAAGACGGTGCTGTTCGACGAAAGCGGAGAAGGCGGCGGGGCCACCTATAGCGTGTATATTCGTAAGACCGACGGCTCGCCCGCCGTACGCATCGGGGAAGGCAACGCGGCCGGGCTTTCCCCTGATGGCAAGTGGGCTTTGTCCATTAACTCTCACGGCCCGACCCGGCAACTGGTTCTGCTGCCCACCGGAGCAGGGACGCCGCAGTCGCTCCCCCCTCAGGGAATCCACTACCAATACGCGGCGTGGTTCCCTGACGGCAAGCGGCTGCTGATCATGGGGGACGAGCCTGGCCATGCCGCGCGGCTTTATATGCAGGACGTCTCCGGGGGCAAGCCGCGGCCCATCGGGCCGGAAGGAGTCACCGTGCCCCGCTTCCATCGTCCGGTTTCCTCGGATGGCCGCTGGTTCATCGGCCGCTCTGCCGATGGAAGATATTCGCTATATCCAGTCGAGGGCGGTGAGCCACGAGCAATACCCGGCCTGGCGCCGGAGGATGTACCCTTCCAATGGGGAGCCGACGATCGTTCTCTCTACGTTTCCCAGCGCGGGAAGCTGCCGACCAGCGTCTATCGCCTGGATCTCTCGACGGGGCGAAAGGAACTCTGGAAACAGTTCATGCCGGGGGATCCTGCCGGGATGGACGGAATCAGCAGCCCGTTGATGACGTCCGACGGCAAAGCGTATGTGTACGGGTACTACCGTGCGCTTTCCAAGCTTTATCTGGTCGAAGGGTTGAAATGAAGGATTGAGGTAATGCTGGCAGCCGGAACCCTGCTCGGTCCCTACGAGATCCTCGGCCATCTCGGCGAGGGCGGCATGGGCGAGGTCTACCGCGCCAAGGATACCCGGCTGGGCCGCAAAGTCGCCATCAAGGTCCTCCCCCGCGCTCTGGCCACCGATCCGGACCGCCTCCTCCGCTTCGAGCAGGAAGCGCGAGCCGTGGGGATGCTCAACCATCCCAACATCCTGGCCATCTACGACGTCCGCACCTACGAAGGCTCTCCCTACCTGGTCTCGGAGTTGCTGGAAGGCCAAACGTTGCATGCCCGGCTGGGCGGGGTGTCCGTGGGCCCCCGCAAGGCGATCGAATACGCGCTGCAGGTGGCGCGCGGCCTGGCGGCAGCCCACGACAAGGGCATCACCCACCGGGACCTGAAGCCGGAAAACATCTTCATCACCAGGGACGGCCGGGTAAAGATTCTCGATTTCGGCCTGGCCAAGCTGACCCGCCCGGAAACGCAGCAGGGCGGGCCGCCGACCGGCACCCACCCGGCCGCCCCCCGCACAGAGGCAGGCATCGTGCTGGGCACGGTCGGCTACATGTCGCCGGAGCAGGTGCGCGGCCACATCGCCGACCACCGCTCCGACATCTTCAATCTCGGCGCCATCCTGTACGAAATGTGCTCTGGGAAGAGGGCGTTCCGGGGGGAGGAGGCGGCCGAAACGATGCACGCCATTCTGAAGGACGAGCCGCCGCCCATCCCTGTCGCCCACCCGACGCTGTCCCCGGCCCTGGAGCGCATCATCCGGCACTGCTTGGAGAAGGACCCGGAAAACCGCTTCCACTCGGCCCACGACATTGCATTCGATCTGGAGGCGCTCTCGGGGCCTTCCGGCCAGGCGGCGCTGGCATGGGCTCCGGTGCGCTCCCGACGGTTTGTTCTGCTGCTGGTTGCTGGCCTGCTGTCCGTCCTCACACTGGCAGTGGGACTTGTGATTGGCCAGCGCCTGGGGAAGGCGCCTCTTCCCACGTTTCACCAGCTCACCTTCCGCCGTGGCACGATTCTTTCAGCCCGCTTCGCTCCCGACGGGCAGACGATCGTTTACGGCGCAAGCTGGGACGGCAATCCGGTAGAGTTGTTTTCCACCCGCCCGGAAAGCCCCGACTCGCGTTCGCTCGGCTTTCCCGGCACGGAGATACTGGCCATCTCCTCCACCGGAGAGATGGCTATTTCTCTGGAGCGCCGTGTAACGGGATTCATCGGCGCCGGCACGCTGGCCCGGGAGTCGCTGGCCGGCGGCGCTTCCCGCGAGATCCTCGAGGACGTGCAACAAGCGGATTGGGGGCCGGCTGGGGCCAACCTCGCCGTGGTGCGCGAGGTATCCGGCCGCAGCCGCCTCGAGTTTCCTATCGGCAAAGTGCTCTATGAAACAGCGGGATGGATCAGCCATGCGCGGCTTTCCCCAAAAGGCGACCTCATCGCATTCGTGGACCATCCGGTGCAGGGCGACGATGGCGGGGCCATCACGATCGTGGATCTCGCCGGCAAGAAAAGCACTTTGTCCCGGGGATGGCTCAGCGCGCAGGGCCTCGCGTGGTCTCCCAAGGGCGCTGAAGTCTGGTTCACGGCGACCCGGTTTGGCTCCTCCCGCGCTCTCTACGCGGTTTCCGTCAACGGCCGAGAGCGCGCGGTGGCTCGCCTGGCCGGCATGCTGACCTTGCACGACATCTCCCGCGACGGCCGCGCCCTGCTGAGCCGTGAGAATCGCCGGCGCGGGCTGGAGGTTCTTCCGCCAGGCGAGACCAAAGAGCGCGACTTGTCCTGGCTGGATTCGTCTTTGGTGCGGGACATTTCCCCCGATGGAAAAACAGTCCTGTTCGGAGAGTCCGGCGAGGGTGGAGGCGCCACCTATGCCGTCTATGTTCGCAAGACCGACGGCTCGCCCGCCGTGCGCATCGGGGAGGGCTCGGCGCAGGCGCTTTCGCCGGATGGGAAGTGGGTGCTGTCAATCACCTCGCAAAGCTCTTCGCCGCAACTGGTTCTCTTCCCCACCGGCCCCGGGGAATCGATTCCATTGGAGCGCCAGGGGATCAACTATCAGGCGGCAAGCTGGTTTCCCGACGGCAAGCGCATCCTGATTATGGGCAATGAGCCGGGCCACCCTGTGCGCTTTTATGTTCACGATCTCGAAACGGGCAAGCTCCGCGCCATCACTCCGGAAGGGGTCGCAGGCCCCCGGGTTTCCGTTTCGCCGGACGGAAAGCTTTTCGCCGCCCGCGGCGCCGATGGGAAGCTGGCGCTCTATTCCGTGGAAGGCGGCCAGCCGCGCGCCATCCCCGGCCTTGCTCCGGGCGATGTCCCCAGCCAATGGAGCCCCGATGGCCGCTCCCTTTACGTTTACCAGCGCACGGAACTCCCGGCCAAGGTTTATCGTTTAGACTTGGCGACCGGCCGCAAGGAGCTTTGGAAACAGTTCATGCCCGCCGATCCGGCCGGGATCGACGGCCTGGCCCCCATTCTCCGAACACCAGACGGCAAGTCCCACGTCTATTCCTACACCCGCCAACTCTCCGAGCTTTACCTCGTCGAGGGATTGAGGTAGCCTTGCTTTACCCTCCATGATTGGCAGGACTCTGGGGCATTACCGCATCGAGTCGAAGCTCGGCGAGGGCGGCATGGGCGCGGTCTACAAGGCCCGCGACCTGCACCTGGACCGGGCGGTGGCCATTAAAGTCCTCTCCGCCGATGTGGTGGCCAACCCGGAGCGCAAGAAGCGCTTCGTGCAGGAGGCCAAAGCGGCCTCGGCCCTGAACCACCCCAACATCATTCACATCTACGACATTGACACAGGTGACGGCGTGGATTTCATCGCCATGGAGTACGTGGCTGGTCATGCGCTGGACCATTGGATCGGCCGCAAGGGCCTCAACCTCCGCGAGTCGCTGAAGTGCGCCGTCCAGATCGCCGACGCGCTCGCCAAGGCGCACGCCGCCGGCATTGTGCATCGCGACCTGAAGCCGGCCAACGTGATGGTGAGCGAGGAGGGCCTGGTGAAGGTGCTCGACTTCGGCCTGGCCAAGCTGATGGAGGCTCCCGAGGCGGACGAGCAAGGAGCAACCCAGACCATAAGCTCTCCCCGGACCGAGGAAGGGACCATCCTGGGGACCATCTCCTACATGTCGCCGGAGCAGGCGGAAGGCAAGAAAGTGGACGCCCGCTCCGACATCTTCTCTTTCGGCGCCGTCCTCTACGAGATGATCACCGGCCGCCGGGCGTTTCAGGGGGAGTCGAAGGTGTCCACGCTGTCGGCGATCCTCCACAAGGAACCGAAGCCGATCGGCGAGATTGTCGAGGGAGTACCCGGGCAGCTCCAGTGGCTCGTCTCACATTGCCTGCGAAAAAGCCCCGAGCGCCGCTTCCAGGGCATGGCCGACGTGAAGGTGGCCCTGGAGGAGATGAAGGAAGAGTCGGAGTCGGGAGCCAGCGGGCTGGTGGAGTTGAAACCGCGGCGTGCTTCGCGCCGCTGGATTTGGGCGGCCGCTGCGGTCCTAGCGGTATCAGTAATTGGCGGCGCTTTCTGGCTCCGCTCCAGCAGGCCCGGCCGCGAGGCGCCGGCTCTCAGGGTCGTACCTCTTACCAGCTTCCCCGGCCGGGAAAAGGACCCGGCTCTTTCTCCCGACGGCAGGCAGGTGGCGTATTCCTGGAACGGCGAAAAGCAGGACAACTTTGACATTTATGTGAAGCTGATCGACGCCGGCCCGCCGCTCCGGCTCACGACCAACCCGGCCGAAGATTCCAGCCCCGCCTGGTCCCCGGACGGCCGCTACATTGCGTTTCTTCGCAGCGCTGCCGGGGCCAATGAGATTCTCATGGTTCCTGCCCTGGGTGGCCCGGAGAGAAAACTGGCACCTGCGTGGGTCATGTCTGGGCTTAGCTGGTCGCCCGACGGAAAATTCCTGGCGTTCCCCGACCAAACTTCGCCGCAGGAACCGTCCGCCATCTTCTCGCTGTCCATCGAAACCGGCGAAAAGCGCCGGCTCACTTCTCCCCCCGCCCAGTCTTACGGAGATCTCATTCCCGCCTTTTCTCCCGACGGCCGGACCTTGGCCTTCGACCGCTTCCTGAATTTCGGCAACGAAGAAATCTGGCTCGTGCCGGTTGGAAACGGGGCTCCCCAGGACCGGCCGCGGCGCCTTGCCTCCGTTCCAGGAATTAACGGTCTGGCGTGGACCCCTGACGGCGGCAGCCTTGTGTACGGCTCCTGGCAAACTGGTCTGCGGAGAATTTCGGCGTCCGGAGGCGCGCCGGCGCGTTTGACAGCGGGCGGTGAGAACGCTTCGCAACCATCTCTTGCTCAAGTGGCAGTGGGACCCGGAGGACGTCCCGCTCTCCGCCTGGCCTATGTCCAAAGTTTGCACGACAGCAACATCTACCGGGTCGCCGCAGCGGGAGCGTCGGCGAGAAAGGGCGCACCTGAAAAATTAATCGCTTCGACCCGGCAGGAAGATGAGCCGCAAATCTCGCCGGACGGCAAGAGAATCGTATTCTCCTCCGATCGCTCAGGAAGCCTGGAGATCTGGGTGAGCGACAGCGAGGGGCGGAATCCAGTCCAACTGACCTCCTTCGGCGGCCCGCCCGCGGGCAGTCCCCGGTGGGCCCCTGACAGCCGGCGCATCGCCTTCGACTGCACCAAGGAGGGTCACAGCGACATTTACGTCGTGAGCGCGGACGGAGGCTTGCCGCGCCGCCTGGGAACGGACAACTCCGAAAAAGCGCGCCCGAGCTGGTCGAGAGACGGGAAATGGATCTACTTCAGCTCGAAGCGAACCGGACCCTGGCAGATTTGCAAAATGCCGGCGGAGGGCGGCCCGGCCGTGCAGTTGACCAAGAAGGGAGGCCACGAACCGTACGAGTCGGCCGACGGTAAGTTCGTATATTACGCCATGGATACAGGGCCCGGCATCTGGCGGGTTCCGGTCGAGGGCAGCTCCGGGGCAGAAGAGGCCAAGGTCTTGGAACAGGGCAGGCTGGGGGCCTGGGCCGTGGCCGAGCAGGGCATTTATCTACTACAGGCCGGCAAGGCCGGTCCCGAGATCCAGCTTTTCAGCTTTGCCACGCGGCGCCTGGGTCAGGTGGTAACTCTTCCGAATCAAGCCGAGGTAGCAGGGGATAATACCCATTTGGCCGTTTCTCCCGGGGCACGCTGGTTCTTGTATGTCCAGAATGACCTGGCCGGAAGCAACATCATGCTGGTGGACAATTTCCGCTGAAGGAATTTGCCATCCCCACAAGCCGTTTAGGCCATAATAGACTCCCTGGAGGAAACCCATGACTTCTGCCGCTCCCAAACCCTCGCGCCGCCATTTTGTGCAATCCGCCTCCGCCGCGGCCGGCTGGATGATCGTCCAGCCCCAGTCCGTCCGCGGCTCGCAGGCCAACTCGGCCGTCGCCGTGGGCGTGATCGGCGTCGGCGGGCGCGGCACTTACGATGCCGGCATTTTCGTCAACGACCCGCGGGCCCGCGTCACCGCCCTGTGTGATAAGTTCGACGACCGGCTGGATGAAGGCGCCACCAAGCTCAAGCTCGAGAAGCCGGCCCTTTTCAAGGACTACGAAAAGCTGCTGGCCACCGGCGTAGACGCGGTTCTCATAGCCACGCCACCCTTCGAGCACCCGCGCATGTTCGAGGCCGCCGTCGAGGCCCGCAAGCATATCTACTGCGAGAAGCCCATGGGCGTGGACGTGGCCGGCTGCAAGCGGGTGATGGCCGCCGCCAAGAAGGCCGACCCCACCAAGAACATCGCCGTCGGCTTCCAGCAGCGCTACGGCCCGGTGTACCTCGAAGCTTACCGGCGAATCCAGGAGGGCCAGATCGGCGAGCTCTCCGTGGCCCGTGGCGCCTGGATCGGCGGGAATCCTTTCAAGAAGAAGCCCTACCCCGATCCCGAGGTGGAGCATCTGCGCAACTGGTTTTGCTACAAGGACTACTCTGGCGACTTCATCGTCGAGCAGGACTGCCACAACTTCGACGTGCTGCATTGGTTCCTCGGCGGGCTCCCCCTCCGCGCCGTCGGCTGGGGCGGCACCAAAGCGCGCACGGAGTTGGAGATCCTCGATCACCTCAGCCTGACCTTCGAGTTTCCCAACGGCCTGCACGTCAACTACGAGGCTAACCAGATCTCGCCGCCCGGCTTCAGCAACGTCGGCGAGGAATTCACGGGAACCAAGGGAACAATCGCCACCTCGCGCGCCAGAATGATTCACTACAAAGGCCCTAACGACGCCGAGACCATCCAGTCCCAGCGCGACATCACCATCGACGCGATCGAGGACTTTCTGAGCCGCATCCTGAGTGGCAAGGTGGAAAACGTTGGTGTCCGCTCGGCCGAAAGCACGCTCATCGCCATCCTGGGTCGCACGGCGATCTACACGGGCCGGGAGGCTAGCTGGAAGGAGATCGTGAACTCGTGAATCTCTCGGTAGTGTCTGAAAACTTTTCAGACACCGCCAATCTCTCCGGCGTCCGAGTCTTGAGTTAAACTAGAGCCAAATGGCTGCTCATACCCAGATTTCGCCCGAGGAATACCTGCGGACGAGCTTTGACGGCCCCGACCGCGATTACCTGGACGGGGAAATTGTGGAGAGAAACGTGGGAGAAAACCCGCATAGCAAGGCCCAGGTGAATCTTGTTCTTCTCCTGCACGATAAAGGCAAGAAAACGCCCCTTCATGTGCGCACGGAGTTGCGCATGCAGGTTACGCCCACTCGCTTTCGCGTCGCCGACGTGGCCGTCTACTCCGGCGAGGAGCCGAAGCAAAACGTCCCCTCCTCCCCACCCCTGATCACTATCGAGATTCTCTCCCGCGACGACCGTTATTCCGACATCCTGCAAAGATTCGAAGACTACGGCACCTGGGGGGTTCGCCACATCTGGTTTGTCGATCCCTGGCTTCGCAAGATTCACGTCTACGAGGCGGGTGCTCTCCGCGAAGTCCCTGCATTCCGCATCCCGGAATACGAGCTGGAGATTTCTCCCGCCGAGATCTTCGGCTAGGCCCGCTCAAGTTTCCTCAATGAAGGCCTTGTCCGCCGGGGGCAGCTTGTCGCCCGCCCGCGCGATCCATACATAAAGGGTGGGCAGCAGAAGCACGCTGATCAGCAGGGAGGACGTCAGCCCGCCCACGATCACACGCGCGAACGGCCGCTGCGAATCCGACCCGATCCCCGTCGAGACGGCCGCCGGCAGCAGGCCCAGGGTGGCCACCAGCATGGTCATCATGATGGGCCGCAGCCGCAGCGCGGCGCCCTCGATGGCCGCGTCTTCCACGCTGTGGCCGCGCGCCCGCAATTGATTGATGTGCTCCACCATAATGACGCCGATCTCCACCGAAACGCCGAACAGGGCCAGAAATCCCAGGCCGGAGGAAACGCTGAAATGCGTGCCCGTGACATACAGGGCCAGGATGCCGCCGATGGGCGCCATGGCCACGGTCATCAGGACCAGGAAGGACCACTTGAAGGAATCGAAGGCGGAGTAAAGAATCAAAAAGATGACCAGCATCGTGATGGGCACGATCACAGCCAGCCGCCGGTTGGCGCGCTTCTGGCTTTCGTACTCGCCGGCCCAGTCCAGCCGGTATCCTTCCGGCAGCTTGACTTCTCGCTCCACGGCCCGCATCGCCTGTTCCACCGCGCTGCCGAGGTCCCTTCCCCGCACGCTGTACTTAATGGCGATGTAGCGGGAGTTGGCTTCCCGATAAATCATCGAGGCGCCGTCTTCCACCTTGATGTTGCAAAGTTGGCCCAGCGAGACGCGCTCGCCCGACGGCGCCGGCAGCCGGGTGTTGGCGATATCCTCCACCGTGCGCCGAAACGGCTCCTGGTAGCGGACCACCAGGTCGTAGCGCCGCTCGCCCTGCAGGATCTGGCCGACCGCCTTGCCGCCCACCGCCGTCTCCACGGCGTCCTGAATGTCGCTGACGTTGATTCCAAAGCGGTCGGCTTTGGCCCGGTCCACGATCAGGTTGACGTTAGGCTGGCCGGCCACGCGAAACACGCCCAGGTCGGCGATGCCGGGAATGGCTCTCATCACGTCCACGATCTCATCGGCTTTCTGCTCCAACTGTTTCAAGTCGCTTCCATACATCTTCACCGCCAGTTGCCCCTTCACCCCGCTGACGGCCTCCTCCATGTTGTCGGCGATGGGCTGCGAGAAATTCCAGAGCACTCCGGGAATCTTTTCCAAGTCCTGGTCCATGGCAGCAATCAGCTCCTCCTTGGTGCGGAACTGCCTGCGCCATTGCCCGCGCGGCCTGAGATCAACGAAGTATTCGGTGTTGAAAAATCCGGTGGCGTCAGTGCCGTCATCGGGGCGCCCGACCTGGCTGACGACCTGGGTAACCTCGGGATACCTGGCAAAGATGAGGCGCGCGCGGCGGACGATGCGCTGGCCTTCGCCGGGGCCGGTGCTCGAGGCCAGTGTGCCACGGGCCCAGATGGCCCCTTCGTCCAGGTGCGGCAGGAATTCTGAGCCCACTGCGCCGCTGTAAGCCAGGAACAGGGAGCCACCCAGGCTCAGGATCGCGGCGCCGGCCGTGAACCTGCGATGACGGACGCACCAGCCGAGTTGGCGCCGGTAAAGCCTGGTGAGAAGCGCCAGAAACGGATTGCGCCACTCATGGATTCCTTCCTTGAACAGATAGCTCGCCAGCACCGGGGCAAGCAGCATGGCGAACACCAGGCCTCCCAGCAGGGCGAAGGCCACGGTCCACGCCATGGGGCGGAACAGCCGCCCTTCCACCCGCTGCAGCGTAAAGATGGGAAGGTAGGCGGTGATAATAATCAGGCGAGCGTAAAACACCGGCCGCTGCACCTCGTGGGCCGCCATGCTGATTTTCTTTCTAAGGGAGAGCGCGGGGCCGTTGGTGCGGCTCGCGTGGCGCAGAATGTTCTCCACCATCACCACCGAGCCGTCCACCACCATGCCGAAATCCAGCGCGCCGAGCGAGAGCAGGTTGGCGGGGATGTGGCGAAGGTCCAGCAGGATCGAGGCAAACAGCAGGGAAAACGGGATGGTGAGGGCCACGATCAGCGTGCTGCGAATGTTGCCCAGAAAGAGAAACAGGACCGCCACCACCAGCAGGATCCCTTCCGTCAGATTATGCAGCACGGTATTGGTGGTGTAATGCACCAGATCGCCCCGGTCCAGATGCGGAACGATCTTCACGCCCGGCGGCAGCAAGTGCTCGTTCAGCTCCTTCACCTTATCGTGCACTGCGTCGAGCGTGCTGTCGAACTCTGCCCCCTTACGCATCAGGACGATGCCTTCCACCGCGTCGTTGTCGTCCACCACTCGCCCGCCTTCGTGATGAACGGCCTTGCCGATCTGCCCGAGCCGGATCTTCGGCCCCTGCGTCACCACCGCCACGTCGCGAACCCGCACCGGAACGCCCCCCTGGCTCTTCAGCACCGTGGCGCCGATGTCGTCGGTGTTGGTCATCAATCCGATCGCCCGCACATTGAAGGCCTGCTGCCCGCGCTCGATAAAGCTGCCCCCGGCGTTCATGTTGTTGGCGGCCAGGGCCTGCTCCACCTGGCCGATGCTCAGCCCGTAGGAGATCAGCTTGTTGGGGTCCACTTTGACCTGGTATTCGCGGGTTATCCCGCCGAAGCTCGAGACATCCACTACGTTCGGCACCGACTTGAACTGCTTTTCGAGCACCCAGTCCTGCAGCGCTTTCAACTCCATCAAGTCGTACTTGGGATTGGTGCTGACCAGGGTGTAGAAGTAGATTTGGCCGACGGGGCTGTAATCCGGGCCGAGCTGCGGGTTCAGGTTCGGAGGGAGGTTCACGAGCGATAGCTTTTCCAGCACTTGTTGCCGGCTAAGAAGATTATCCGCTTCGTCATCGAAGATCAGCGTGACGACCGAAAGCCCGAATAACGAGACTGAGCGCAGTTGCGTAAGGTGGGCGACGCCGTTAGTCTGGGTCTCGATGGGAATGGTGACCTGCTGCTCCACCTCCTCGGCGGCGTGACCCGGCCACTGCGTGATCACCTGTACCCAAGTGTTCGCCACGTCCGGATACGCCTCCACCGGCAGGGTGTGGAACGAGTACACGCCCCAGATCAGCAGTAGCGCGCCTACCGCCAGGACCAGCAGCTTTTCGCGAAGGGCAAAATCGACTAGGTAGCGGAGCATCCTGGTTATTTCTGCTCGACGGCGCTCGAGAGTTGCAGGGCGTTGGCCACTACCTGATCGCCGGGCTCAAGCCCGCTCGGGATCTGCTGCCAGCCGTCGCGCATCATCGGCCCCGCCTGCACTTCGGTGCGCCGGAACTTGCTTCCGCCTTCCGGACGAAACACCCAGTCCTTGTCGTGCAGCCGCAGGACCGCTGTGGCAGGGATCGCCAGGCGGGTCTGGCTGCCTTGCGAGAGGAACGTCACCGTGGCGAACATGCCCGGCCGCAGCAGCCCGGTAGCATTGTCCAGCTCCAGACGGACCTTGGCGGTGCGGGTGGCCGGATCGAGCACACGGGAAATGTTGCTCACGCGCCCTCTTAGCGGGCGATCCGGATAGGCGTTGAGGCGTACCTCGGCGAAGTCACCCCAATGCACCTGCCCCAGATTGTTCTCGTAGACGTCGCACAACACCCAGACGTGGGAAAGGTCGGCGATCGTGAACAGATTGGGCGAATTATCCAGGGATTTAACCCCTGCCCCGGCGGCCGTGTTCTGCTCGATGATGGTTCCCGTCACCGGCGCTTTGACTTCGATGACCGGCGATAGGTGGTCCTCACTGCCGCCAAGAATACGAATCCGCTCGGCCGCTGTTTCCACATCCACCTTGGCTTTCTGCTGGGTGTCTTCGGCCTGCTCGAAATCCTTTTGCGCCGTGGCGCCGTGGGAAAACAACAACTGCGCCCGCTCGAGCGACTTGCGCGCCAGAAGTTCGTCGGCCCGGGCTTTCTGATATTCCGCGATGGCCGCGGCCAGGTCGGTGCTGTGAATCCGCAGTAGCAACTGACCCTTGGTCACGTCATCGCCCAGCCTGGCCCGGATATCGATGACCCGGCCCCCGGACAACGAATTGACCGGGACCGTCCGGCTCACATCGGGCGCCACCGCGCCGTTCACCATCAACTCATTACGCGTGTTGCGCGCCTCGACCATGACCAGTGGAAACCGTTCCGCGTGGTCCACTTCCACCGAGTTGAAATCCGGCGCAGGCTCGATCTTGACTGCCGCCGGGTCCGAAGCCGAGGCATTGACCCTCGGCTCCCGCTGGCAACCCGCCCACACCAAGCCGAGCAGGCAGACCGCCGGCGCCGGCCATTTCCGAAGAGGAACAAGATTCTTCATGGAGTCACCTCCCGGCCCGCGGCCAGGCTCAATTGATTGACCGCAGCCAGGTAGCTGCCAATCAGGTTTCGATAGTTCAGCTGCACATCGCGATAGGATTTCTGCGCGTCGAGAAACTCAAGAAGCGACGCTCCGCCGTTTGTGTAAGCGAACGAGACGGTTTCCCGCACCTCGACGGCCTGCGGCAGATAGCGGTCCCGGTAAGGCCGCAGCAAGGCGCGCACGGACTCCACTGAGGCGTACGCCGAGTCGACGTCGCGGTAAATAGTGGCCAGGAGCCCTTCCCGGAGCCGCTCCCAGCGGCGGATCTCAAGAGAAGTTCTCTCCTTCTCCCCCTGGTTGCGGTCGAAGATGCGAATGGGGATGGTCAAACTGAGACCCATGGTGTTGTCAGGTCCGGTGCGCTGGTATTCCAGACCAAGGATGGCGAAGCCGTCCACCAGCCGCCGCTCGTTCATCAGGGACAGGAGGCCGATCTTGGCGGTGCGCAAATTGACCTGGGCGTTCAGCAGGTCGCTTTCGAACTGGACGCGCTGCAGCTCCACGCGGGCCAGGTCGGCGCGCGAAATATCGCCCGCCTTGAAACGCTCGCGATTCACATCGATCACATGGTCGTAGTACTTCAGGTTTTCCGTAGCCAGTTCCAGCACCGACTTGGCCTGCAGGGCGCGGACGAAGGCGTCGCGCAGGTTAAAAGTCAATTGCCGCTCCAGATCGGCCAGATCTGTCGTGGCGATCGAAGTGGCCAGGCGCGCACTTTCCACGCGCAGGCCGCGCTTGTTCCGGCGCTCCAGTAGCTGACCGATGTCGTGGGTCAATTGCGTGTTCTGGAACGGCGTCAGAGGATTCGGATTCAGAATGTGAAACTGGTCTTCCACGATCGACAGCACTGGGTTGGGCCGCAGGCCGGCGGTGATCTCATTGGCCCGTGACTCGTCCACAAAGATCTGCGCAGCAAGCAGATTCGGATTGTTCTTGCGAAAGCGCTCGCGTACCTCCTCCCAGCTCAAGGGCTTCTGGGCTGGACAAATGCCCGAAAACCCTGCCGCAATGAGAAGGCAGGCCAGCGCGCGCCAGCATCGGCGACGCATATCTCCTCCCACTAAGTCAGATGAAAAGGCGGCTAACCAAGAACAGCTGAAACGGGAGGAGCGCGGCCGACCGACGGCGTCAGATACCGCTCGTGGCTCAGGCGAATGGCGGAGCGAAATAGAGAGAAGAAACAAAGGGTAAGGCAGAGAGAATAGAAAATCGCAACCTGGAAGCTGCCCAGAGCTTCCAGCAGCCGCGCCAGGTGCAACGTGGGCTTCTCATCCGATTTGCCGGGCAGTGGTGTGCCGGCGCCGCCCCCGCTTTCCGTCGGAAACGAAAGGGTCCGAGACCAGGCCATATCGTCGCTGGCGGAAACACAGGGGAACAGAACAAACGCCGCAACCAGGACACACGCCCCGCGGCGCAGCCTCACTCTGGCGCTTCCGGAGATCCTGGATCGAAACTCCAGCAAGCCGCAAGCGCCCAGAGCGGCGACCGCAATGAAAGCCCAGAGAAAATTGAGTGCCGCAGTGAAACTCACAATACTGTCAGAATACCAACGACCTCAGCCGCCCGTCAACACTCACGGGTGCGCGACATATTTGTGGATGGCTGGGAACCCGGATTCAGAGCCGTGCGCGTGAGCAAGCGGTTTTCTGAAGGACACGATGAACCGCTCCTTGACAGTCGCGGCTCTGAACCGAGCGTAGCGGTACGTTCGGACGCCGCATTGGCTTGGCGCTAAGCGACGAGCTGGGGTGGACCGCCCAGGGCTTGCCGACGCTGGAGAGAAAAAATAAGCAGGCCGACCTGGAGGCGCTGGCCGCCCTGATTCGCCAGCACGGCGTGCGGCTGGTGATCGCCGGCAACCCCGTCCGGCTCAGCGGCGCTGAAAGCGCCGGGTCGCGCGCAGCCGCCGCTTTTGCCGAGCAGTTGCGCCGGCGCACGGGCCTCGAGGTCCGGCTGTGGGATGAGCGGCTGACCACGCGGGAGGCCTCCCGGGTGCTGCGCTCGAGCGGCATCAGCATTGCTAAGCGGGCCCGCGCCGTTGACCGCCTCGCCGCGGTATTATTGCTCGAAAGCTATCTCGACCGGGAAAGGGCCGCGCAGGGCCTCCTGGCCGATCAGCAACCGTGACATTTCAACGAACTATCTGGATCCTGTTTCTCCTCGCCGCGGCGTTGTCCCTTTATGTCGCCCTCTCGATCGTCCGCCCCTATCGCGGCTTTTCCCCAGAGGCCTTCGTGAACCTCCGGCGAGGCGCCGGCTCGTTCGAAATCGCCGCTCAACTGGAGAACGCCGGCGTGCTTCGGTCCCAGTGGCCTTTCCTGCTGCTTCGCCTGCTGCGTCCCGGTTCGGTGCTGAAAGCCGGAGAGTACCGCTTCAACCGGCCCCTTTCCCCCCTCGACGTCTACCGCAAGATCGCGCGCGGCGAGGTCTTCTATTACACCCTCACCGTCCCGGAAGGCTACAGCATGTGGGAGATCGCCGATGCGGTCGCGCGGACGGGTGTCATCTCGCGCGAAGCGTTCCTGCTCGAGGCCCGGAGGGGCGAGCGCGTGGCCGACCTGGCGCCCGGCGCGAAGACCCTGGAAGGATTCCTGTTCCCCGACACCTACCGCCTCACCCGGCGCACCACGGCCGAAGAGTTGGTGGGCCAGATGCTGAAGCGCTTCCGCGAGGTAGCGAGGCAACTGCCGCAAGTCCCCCAGCTGCTTGAGGCCGTAGTGCTGGCCTCGCTCGTCGAAAAGGAGACGCCGGCGGCGGCCGAGCGGCCGCTGGTGGCTTCCGTGTTCCGCAACCGCTTGCGCGTGGGGATGCCGCTCCAAAGCGATCCCACCGTGATTTACGCGCTGGAGCTGGCCGGGCGCTACCGGGGCGAGATTTTCAAGGACGACCTGGCGATCCAGAGTCCTTATAATACCTACGAACACCCCGGGCTGCCTCCCGGCCCCATCGCCAATCCCGGCCGTGCTTCGCTTCAAGCGGCCATTTCCCCGGCTGAAACCAACTATTTCTACTTCGTCGCCGACAACAAGGGGGGGCATGTGTTTTCCGCCGACCTGGAGCGTCACAGCCGCGCGGTGGCCGGGTACCGCCGCGCCAATGGCAAAAACGGCGCTCACCCTGCGGCCGGCGTCGACAAGAATGCCCGGCGCCGCTAAAAAGCCTTCGCGCAAAGCCCTTGTCGAGGAATACCTGCGCCGGAATCGTCCCGCTGAGATTGACGCCCCCGCCCTGGCCGCGCTTCGCCGCTACGTGATCGAGGGCCTGGGCGAAGGGGCCAGGGTCTCGAACCGCTACCTGCTCGACTTGCTGGAGTCGACCGATGTGCCCATCGCCCGCGAATTAGGTGGCCTGCCGCCGGACCTGCGCGGCCGGGTCCACTTCCACGATCTGGCCGCCGCCGAAGCGAGCCTCCGCGATCTGCTACAAGAAGACGAAATGGCTCGCGCCGCCGCCAACAGCCGGCGGCTGGAAGATTGCCGCCACGCCGTGCTCCAAGCCAAGGAACGCCTGGAGATGATCCTGCGCCGCGCCGGCCTGAGTCCCGCCAAGCGCGCCGAGAAGGCTGGCTGGAGTTGCGCAAGCGGGCGCTACAACAAGAACAGCGCCGCTAAGCCCCGGTCGTGTAGTGGGCTCAGTTTCCGGATAGGGCCTCATGCGGTCGATGGTGTTCATCCGATCGTAAATCGAGCCTCACGAGCCTTAGGGAGGCAGGTTGAATATTTGTGGTGGAGTTGTCAAGATTGGGGGTTTAGAGTCTACGATGGACCGGCGCGAACCAAAATGGTGAGTCGAGGTGCGTGAGTTGAAGGCGATGAACATCTGCAATGGCGCATGAAGACAAAGATCCGCAACTGCGCATAACGTCGGAGCTCTGGTGCTTTTTGCGAGCCTTCTCTGGTGATTGGATCGCAATTGTAAGCGGCGCCGCATCCGTGGTCCTGTCGATTCTCGCAGCATGGTCAAGAACCAATTTGTCCAGTTGGACATTCTGGGCTGCAGCCGGCCTCGCGTTTGTGACCGCTTCCTTCAGGGTCTGGGTAAAGGAGAACCGCGAGTTGACTGCATTTCTTCAAGAAAAGGCAGCCAGGATTGAAGTCCATGGAATTCCGACCGTGGGTATCTACGGCGAAAAACACGACAGGCCGTATCTCATTCTGCCGGATGTGACCATCACTAACCCTGCGCGACGAACCGGCGTCAGTATCGGAGTGGAGATGTGGATGAAGATGATGGGCGGAGTAGAGGGCTATTGTGCTGCTGAAAGCTCCGCGCTGAAAGAGTGGGAAACAAACCGAGGCAACTACCGAAACCAGCATCTCTCGTTCCCCCTGAATTTGGAACCCCAGCACACCGTGAATGGATACATTGCGTGCGCTGTGCAGCGAGGTATTGCTTACGACCGCCCCGTAGACCCAGAAAACGGTCTGCGCTACTTTCCTTGCCGAATTGAGTTTAAGGACTATCTCACGGAGCCCGTGGCGGTTATACATAAACAGGAGATCAAGTTTTACGTCTAATCTCGCTGTGGGTGGCTCGCCTGTTCCCGGTTGATGCCATTTGGCCGATTAGTCGGCTTCCTCGAAACTAACCCACAACCCTCCCTGTGCCCTTGCATCGCCTGCTAGAATAAATGTAAGAGGGGAAAGATTTTGTTCCCATTTCATCGCGGCGGGAGAAGCTGCTTTTAAAAACATTTTTTTGCAAACAAAGCCAATCCCGAGGTCGGACACTGGCTTGAGAAGAGGAGA
>JACQDG010000408.1 GCA_016201185.1 Acidobacteriota bacterium
CCACCAGGTACCGGGGCTCCACCACCCGGCCGTCCTTGGGGTGGGTCATCTCATTGTCCTCGCGCTTCTCGTAAACGATCTCTTCATCGCTGTCGAAGCCCGGCTTGAGCCCCACGGCGGCGAAGAAGGCCGCCAACTGGTAATAGTTATTTTGGGTCCACTGCTCGAAGGGGTGATCGTGGCACTGCGCGCATACCATGCGGACCCCCAGGAACAACTGGGTGGTCTTCTCCATGGTCGGCTTGGGCTCGCGCGTCGCCCGGAAAAAGTTGGCCGCCGGGTTCTCATAGGTGCTGCCGCTGGCCGTGAGCAGCTCCCGCACCATCTTGTCGTAAGGCTTGTTCGCGGAGACGGATTTGCGGATCCATTCCCGGAAGCCCCACATGCCTTTGTCGCCCAGCAGCTTGCGGTTGCTCTGGAGCAGGTCGCCCCACTTCAGCGCCCAGTGGTCCACAAATTCCGGCCGCCCCATCAGCCGGTCGATCATGCAGGCGCGCTTGGCGCGGGAATCCATAGAATTGGAGAGAAAAGCGCGGACTTCCTCAGGCCTGGAGGGAAGGCCGGTCAGGTCGAGGGAAACGCGGCGCAAAAACTCGGCGTCGCCCACCGGCGGCGAAGGCTGGATCTTCAGCCGCTTCAGCTTCTCATCGATGTACCGGTCGATGTAGTTGTATTGCGGCAGCGCGGTCCAAACGAAACCCGGGCGCGGATCGAGAACCGTGATCGGGACGGTCACGAATTTTCCTTCATAGCGGACCAGAAGGGCCGCTTCGCCTTTGCGCTGGCCGCTCACCACGGCATCGGCGCTGATATCGGCTACCGTTGGCGTATTGCTGCCAAAAATTGCTTCCCGGGTAACGTCCCGCACCGAGCCGTCGGGATAATGCGCCAGCGCCAGGACCTGCTGTTTCCGGCCGGGCCCTGCCATGAAAATATCGCTCGGCAAAACCTCAAGCGCCTTTACCTTATCCTTGGCGGGATCGCCGAACGGCACGCCGGCGGAGATCCAGCCGAGCAGCGTCTGGTAGTAGCGCGAGCCCAGCTCGACTCGCAGGCCGCCGCCGTGAGCCACTTGCTGCGTGGGCTTGGCCAGCATCAGGCTGCGCGCCGGATCAGAGCGATTGAACCGCCGCCCCGACATGTCGTAGACCAGGGCCCTGTAATCGAAATCCGGGTCGTATCCGCGCAGGGAAAGCTTGAGTCCGTTTTTGCCTTTGGCCGCGCCGTGGCAGATCCCGGAAGTACAGCCCACTTTGTTGACGACCGGCATGACGTCGCGCAGGAAGCTCGTCGCGGGGGGCTTGCTGAGGCCGCTGACTGTTACCGGCAGCTCGGCCGTCTGTCCCCCGGCGGAAATCGCAAGCTTGGTTTCGCCTTCTTTGGCCGGGTAGAGATAGCCGTCCTTTTCAATGCGCACGATATCGCCCGCCGGCTGCAACTGGGCGGCAGAGGTCAAGTCCACCCGCTCGCCATTCTGTGTGATCCCCGTCACCAGAACCCGTCGCCCCTCGCCGGGAGCCGAGAGATCGAGTTTCGCAGGCTGCACCTCGAGCTTCACCAGCCGCCCGGCGGTTTGACCCGCAGCCGCTGATGAAAGGACGGCAACCATCGTCCATGTCGCAAAGAAGTTACGCATTCCTTTTACCTCGCAGTAACAATCAATCGCGCCTCGACTGGGGGAATGGTGTAAGGCACGTTTTCCTTGTTGCGCCCGGCCAGCGTCGAAGAGGAACCGAGCTCAATGGTGTACTCTCCGGCAGGGGCCGCCACCGTGGCCTCGCACTTCAGCGTGAATTCTTCGGCTCCCCCCGGGACTTCGGCCGTGGAGCAGGAAACATTGGCCGGGAGATTGTCGGCCTTTACCGTGATCGGAGCGTTAAAGTCCTGCTCCCGACGCAGCCGGCCCGCGATCTCAGTCTTGCCGCCCGGCGCCAGCGTGGCGGCCTTCCCCGGCGCTTCCATCTTGTAACCCTGCACCACCTCGAAAGTGACGGCCGGTGCGGCAATGGTTTCCTCCTGTCCGTCGACGTTGATGGTAGCCTCCGCCAGCAAATCAAACTTCATCGGCGGCGTCCCCACAGTCGTCACCATCACCATCTCGCCGCTTTCGTCATATTCCTTCGTTTTGCCGCTCAGCACCCGCAGATTGCCCACGTTGGGAACATTGCGGTCAACGACCCTCTTGGGCGGCCGAATCTCCGGTCGGCGAGGCACGAACTTCCACCCCACTTCCGTTTCCATACCATGGATCAGCTTCACGTATCGTGGCGTGAGGATCTCCAGCGCCGCTGGCCGCTCCTTCGCCACCATTGCCGGCAGCTCCAGCCCCAGCCAGGACGCGGTAAACGGTTTTTGCTTTTCGCCGCGAACAATCGTGATCATTCCCGGCCCCTGCGCCCGGCGGCGGCTCGCCTCGCCGTTTTCTGCGACCGCTTCCCCCCACACGGTCAGATCGAGCAGCCTTGGCTTGGCGCCCGGCTTCGGGGTAATCGTCAGGACGCCCTGCCGGGAAGCGCGGATCGTGTTCTGGGCGCTGACTTCTTGCGGGATGTGCCCGCCCTCGACGACCAGATCGTCAGGTAAGTTGGGAATGCTGAGCTGGATCGGGCCGTTGTATCCCCGGCGCTCAGCCACTGCTATGACCTGCGCGCTTCCTTTGAGCGGGATGTTGACGTAGGGCGTGGCCAGGGTGAGCGTGAAATCCGGCGGCTGCTTCTTGGCCACCAGGCGATAAGCGTAGCCCGGGCCGCCGCGCTGCGCCAGGTCCTCGACGGCCACAGTCACCTCGTCGGTTTCCGCTGGAACCTTAAAGGCCACGCTGGCATCCACGCCTGCCTCGGCCGCCGATACCAGGAAGGCGGAGTTCGGGTCCAGCCCCGTGTCGGCCGAGGAGGCCAGCTTCTTGCCTTTCGAGCCGTAAATCGTGACCACGCCCGTGAGGCGCGATGTCCCCAACGCGCCGCTCTGCAATTCCACCAGCCATTCCTCGGCGAGCGCTACCGACAGCCGGTAGCGGTCGACTTCGTCGCGCTGCGAGATGCGGCCGTTCATTGCTGTTGAAGGCGGGAGCTGGTGGATGCCTTCGCTGACCGGTTTCACGGTTTCGGGCAAGTCGCCAACCACAAACGGGAAGGGCAGGCTGCCCGGCGGTCCCGGGACTGAAAGCGTAGTGAAGCTGGCATCCTTATCCACGTGGCTCAAGTCGGCCCGCACTTTTACCGGCCGTGGCAGGTTACCGCCGAACATCTCCACTTCGTGCTGCTCGCCGCGCTTCCAGCCGAGTGGAAACATCCCGTCCGCAAAGGCGAAAGATCCCACTTTCAGCCGGTAAAAGTTCTGCGCCTGGGAGCTGAACTTCGAGTCGTGTACCACCACGTAGTAGTCCCCGTCCTTGGGGAAAGCGACCTCGACCCGGGCATCCACGCCCAGACCGGGCGCATCGTCATTGCGCGCCAGTTCTTTGCCTGCCGCATCGAGCACGCGCACCACCGGGTCGATGCCCGAGCCCGCCCGCCGCGCTTCCACTTCGAATACCAGCCGCTGGCCTGCTTTGGCCTGGAAGCGGTAGAAGTCCTGGTCTGGGCCGCGCAGCGTGGCGTTGACGGTTGCCGGAACCGGAATCGGCTGAGCTTTGTCGGGCGAGTCATTGGAGTATTCCTGCATCTGCGTCGTGGATTCTTCCTCGACGACCTCCGGAAAAGCGCCCACGCTGAATAGAAGAATGTTCGACAGCCCTTCGGTCGTGTACACACGAATGGGATACAGACCGACGGCGGCTTGCGGGCTCAGCTCGACCAGGAAGGAAAGCTCGGCGTCCGGGTCCCGAGTCTCTTTGGTGGCCAGCACGGTGAAAGTCGCCGGCAGGGGAGAAATAACGGTCGCTCCCTCGGCCAGTCCTCTGCCGATCAGGGTTAGTGTGAAGGCCTTTCCGGTTTGCGCGCCTCGCGGCTCGAGCTCGCGCAAAACGGGGCTGGCGGCAATAAGGGCGCAGGGGGCCAGAAGAACCAGGGCCACCGAAGCCAGAAGCCACAGCCGCCGTCTCATGGCGTCCCCTTCTGCGTGATCAGGTTCTTTTCGAGCGGTACGGCGACGAACTCCCGCACCAGCTTGCCGGACTTGACCTCGTAGATCCGCACGCTTCCGTCAAAGCCGCCCGTGGCCAGTTGCTCCCCGTCGGGTCGGAAGGCCAGGGCGTAAATCCCGCCCTCGTGACCCTTGCAGACGGCTACCAGAGCTCCTGTCTCCGTATTGTAGATGGGTACTTCGCCCGCCTCGCCGGCGGCGGCCGCATTGCTCCCGTCCGGGCTAAAGGCCAGCGAAAAGATGCCGCCGGACTGCTTGTCGAATTTTCGAATCAGGGTGGAATCGTCAGCGATTTTCATGGCCCGTGCCCGGTCCATGGTGTAGAGATAAGGCACGCGGTCCTCGCCGCCGATCAGCACCACGTCGCGCCGGGGATGCCGTGCTATCGCCGCGAGTTGGCCCCGCAGCAGGTTGACGTTTTCGACAAAAGCGCCGGTCGCAGCGTCGGTGAGCTTGGCGGCCCGGTCCCGGCCCACCGAAACCAATCTTTTCCCGTCCACGCCGAAAACTGTCCCCAGCACCCAGTTCTCGTGGTTGCCAATCTTCAGCAGTTCCTTGCCCGTGGCCGTTTCAAGCACTCGGACGGTGTTGTCGGCGCCACCCACTGCCGCTCTTGAGCCGTCCGGTGAAAGCGACAGGCCGAAAACCGTGTCGCTCGTGAGCGTCACCGAGCGCTCCAGTTTGCGGGCCCCCTCACCGGTGGCAAATGGTAAACGGGCGGCTTGTCTGTTGCTACTGTCTCCCGGGCTTCGGCCGGCGTATCGTCTGACCCGTCGGCGGAGATCCAGCGGCTGAATAAATCGATCTGCTCGGGCGCGAGCGGGGGAAGGCCGAAAGGCATGCGCGGCGTCCGCTCGCCCTTTATGTAAGACAGGACCAAGCTCTTCTCCGGGGCGCCGGGCTCAAAGGCGGAACCCCCGTTGCCTCCGGCCTTAAAACCTTCGTAACGGGTCAGGTCGAGCCCGCCCTGCTTGACGGCCGGCTGGTGGCAGCCTTGGCACTGGCGCTGTATGATCGGCCGGATGTCCCGGAAGTAGCTGACCGCTCCGTTAGCCTTGTTTGCCCCTGAATCCTGACCAAACGCGGCCCCGGCGCCCCCCAGGCCAAGCAAAACCAGAAGAGAACAGCCGCTGATTTTCATTACTGCGCTCCACCCCGTGCCCATCATAAAACCAGTGAGATTATACACCTTTGGGGGTCTGTAAAGTCGAGATTGCCTCTGAGGCTGCCGGCAGATTTCCCGAAAATTTTTCTAGCCAGACCCATTGACTTATATTATAGAAATAGTACAATAGAATTCTAGAGAATGAACGCCCAGCCCCAAACCGCCGCCCCCTTCCAGTTCCGGCTGGACCTGCGCAGTGGCGTGCCCGTCTACCGCCAAATCATTGACCAGGTCCTTCTGGCGATTGCTTCCGGCACTCTGGGCGGCGGCGACCAATTACCCACGGTTCGCCAAGTGGCCGTGGACTTGTCGATTAATCCCAACACCGTGGTGAGGGCCTACCGGGAATTGGAGATTCGGGGCATTTTGACCACCCAGCAAGGCACGGGCACCTTCATTACCCCGCAGAACGTGAAACGTGACGTGGTGGAACGGGAGCGCCAGCTCGCCCAACTGGTAGGCGAATTTGTCGCCCGGGCAGGGGCTGTCGGATTCACGTTGCGGGAACTGCTGGACCGCCTGCGGGAATTTGCGGCCGAGCAGGAGAGGAGATGACGCCATGTTTATCAAGAGCATCATGCAGGACGGCCCCCAGGGGCGCCGGGGTCTTAAAGCTCAACCCGTGAGCCCTATTGGCGCCGCGCTGCTTGTTGTTTTTGCCCTCGCGGGGGCTATCACTAGCAGGGCCATGAACAACCAGCCTGCGCCGCTGGTGGCCGGGTTGTTGGTGGGCCTCTACTTGATGTTCGCTATCAAGGTGGCGGACCAGTGGGAAAAGGTCGCCGTGCTGCGCCTGGGCCGCTACCAGGGCCTGCGCGGGCCGGGAGCCTTTCACATCATCCCGGTGGTGGATAGCATCACCCGCTTCGTGGACCAGCGGGTGCGCGCCACGGATGTTTCGGCCGAGTCGGCCCTCACCCGCGATACCGTCCCGGTCAACGTGGACGCCATTGTCTTCTGGGTGGTGTGGAACGCGGAGAAGAGCATTCTGGAGGGGCAGAGCTTCTTCGACGCCATCACGCTGAGCGCGCAGACGGCGCTGCGGGAATCGATCGGGCGGCATGAGCTGGCGCAGATGATCACGGAAAGGGAGTCGCTTGGCCGCGAGCTGCAGCGCATCCTTGACGAGAAGACCAATCCCTGGGGCATCACCGTGCAGTCGGTGGAGATCCGCGACGTGCGGATCCCGCCGGCCTTGGAGGACGCCATGTCACGCCAGGCGCAGGCGGAACGGGAGCGGCAGGCCCGCATCATCCTCGGCACGGCGGAAACCGAGATTTCGGAAAAGTTCGCCAAGGCCTCGGAGGTGTACCAGGACAACCAGATTGCCCTGCACCTGCGGGCCATGAACATGCTCTATGAGGCGATCAAGGAGAAGGGCGCCATGGTGATCGTGCCATCGACAGCAGTTGAGACCATGGGGCTGGGAGGGATGCTGGGAACGGCCGCGCTGGCCCGGCCGCAGCAGTAGGTTCTGCAAGATAGGGAGGAATTAGTTCCGCCGCTTTCTCTTGCGGACTCCTGCCCGCCTGACCGTTCTCCCACCACGCCGCGCTTTTCGCGAATGGGCCCGATACGGCCCCAACAGCGTCTCGATGTCGTCCCGCAGCCATTGGGTCACCGTCCCCTCGCGAAGGATGGCCCAGCTCAGCATGGAGCCGCTGCACATCGCTCCCAGAGCGCGCGCCAAACGCGCGGTATCACAAGGGCCTAGCTCACCGGCGGTCACCGCCTCGTCGAGCAGCGCGCGGTACCCGGCCAGCGTGGACCGCGAGTTCTCCAGGGCCAGGCGGTGGAAATCCGGGTCAGTGAGATCGATCTCGAGGAAGGCAAGGCTGTTTGCCATCGCCTCCGGTGTCTCACACATATGGGTCATCTCCTCGAGTGAAGCGCATAGCGCCGCCAGCGGCGAAGGGTGGGCCGAGCGTAGGCGCGCAAAACACTCGTCCACCCCTGCCATGCCCTGCTCGGCCACGGCAAGCAGCAGACCGCGCTTGGAACCGAAGCGCTGGAGTAGGGTGGCCGGGGCCAGCCCGGCTTCGGCGGCCACGTCCGCCAGCGTGAGGCGGGCGGGACCGACCCGGGAGATGACACTGAAGGTGGCGGTCAGGACGTCGGCGTCCGGGGTGACCTTGCGGCGGCCCACGAAGCCATTATAAACGGTGGCTCACTTTTCTGCTTGACAATAAATG
>JACQDG010000409.1 GCA_016201185.1 Acidobacteriota bacterium
ACCCGTCTGGAAGGGCAAGAGCATTTTCGCCGTTGAAGCGGTCAAGGCATTCAACGAAGACATGGAGCGCATTTTTCACTTTTTCCTCGGCGTTTAATGCCCGCCTCTTCCCATACAGCCGCAACCGCCTCGCGGGCGCCGCTTGCGGCGCGCTCCGAACAAGCTCACACCCCTGACGGGGATTTCCGCGCAATCCGAAAGCCTTGGTAGGCAAGATAGCCCGTGATGACAACGGCGATCCCGCTTGCCCACATCGGGACAGAAATCCCCTGAACTACGAACGTCAAGCCGAAGATGACCCGGAGAATGTGGCCGACGGCGATCAGTAGAAAGACCACCCCGGCGGCCAGCGAAAATGCCTTTTGGCTCATACTACCTCCGCCATGCTTCCAGACCTAGTGTACACCCGCAGGCATCACACGGCTGACGGCAATGCGCGGAGCGTATAATGCGGACGGAGGTGCCCATGCGCTTTGAGGCGTTCTCCTTCGGTTCGATCCGCATTGACGGCGTCACCTACGAGCACGATGTGCTCATCGATCACGGGCAAGTCCGCAAGCGCAAGAAGAAGGCATCCAAGAAGTTCCGCGCCGAATTCGGGCACACGCCGCTCTCCCTCGAAGAAGAGATCCCCTGGAGATGTCGAGCGCTCGTCATTGGCACGGGAACCGGCGCCCTGCCGGTCATGGACGAGGTGAAGCAGGAAGCCAAGCGCCGCCATGTCCGATTGCTCGTGCTGCCGACAGCCCAGGCAATCGAGGCGCTGAAGGACAACCCGGAGGAAACGAACGCCATCTTGCACGTCACCTGCTGAGCAACACCATCTCTCGCAGGCACCCCGTGGGGTGCTGCCAAGACCGCATCCGCCGGCGCGCGGATGCCTCAATTTGCCGCTGAATCAATACCTTGGGGGGCAGCCTAGCGGGGCGTCTTTGCGGGCGGGCGGGTCCGATCCCCCAAGAACCTATCTTGCGTTTTACCGTCTATGCGTTTATACTCATAGAGTGAGGGAACTGGAAGGTTACTTCAAAGGCTTGGCGGACTCCAGCCGGCTCCGCATCCTGAACCTGCTGCTTTACGGTGAATTGTGCGGTTGCGACATTCAATACGTGCTCGGACTGTCCCAGACCAACGTGTCGCGCCACTTGACATATCTCAAGCACGCCGGCCTGGTGGCGGATCGCCGAGAAGGATACCGAGTCTTCTATCAACTGGCGGATACGCCCAGCGGCACAATCCAAGCGTTGTTTGAATTGCTGCGAGCAGTTTTTAAGGCGGACCGGAACCTCCGGCAGGATCTAGCCGGGTTGAAGGAGGCGGTCAAGGAAGGCGCCTGTACAATGCAGCAGAAACGCCCCTGGCCGGGGTTGACAAGGTTGGCCGCTCTGGCTGCGGCGCCGGATGGCCGTTCCGTGCGCCAGCGAGGATGATTTTTGGGGCAGGAGGCGCTGCGGTGAAGATCGAACCCGAGTGTTACGGAAAGATGTTCCCCCCGGTTCTGAGGCTGATTCAAAACAGGACAGCCCAAGGAAAGGTCTTCGGCTACAAAGTGACCGCTCCCGGGATAATCCCTGCGGGTGAAGCCACCATGGCAGATTCCGAGGCTTGGCGTCATTGTGTTGCATGCCTAGATTTCGATGCGTGCCACCGGCTTTCGGCAGCTACCCTGCTGATGGAGCTGGCGCTGAGGGGCTGAGGAACGAACCCCCGTAATCCATCTGGACTGGCGTCTCCGAGAGGCTGGGACGGTGCTGTTACAGGCCGGATGGTTTTGGTGAGCTTAATGCAAGAGGATAGGTCGGCGGGGAAGCGGCTAAATCTCTTCGAGCGCTACCTGACGCTCTGGGTGGCGCTGTGCATGCTGGCCGGTTTGGCTGTTGGCAGATGGGCTCCGGGGGTGGTGGACTCTTTAAGGAAGCTCGAATTCGGAAAAGGCAGCCAGGTGAACGTCCCGATCGCGGTTCTGATCTGGCTCATGATCATTCCGATGATGATGAAGGTGGATTTCACCTCGATCCGCAATGTTGGCAGACGCCCTCGCGGTCTCCTGGTAACGTTGTTTGTGAACTGGCTGGTGAAGCCGTTCTCAATGGCCTTGATCGCCTGGCTGTTTTTCCGTCATGTATTTGCCTGGTGGATCGCTCCGGCGGAGGCGGATCAGTACATCGCCGGGAGCGTCATTCTTGCTGCCGCCCCGTGTACCGCCATGGTCTTTGTCTGGAGTTATCTCACCGATGGCGACCCGGCCTACACCCTCGTTCAGGTTTCCGTGAATGACTTGATCATGCTGTTTCTGTTCGCTCCAATCGTCCGATTCCTGGTCAGCGGGGCCTCGTCTCTGTCCGTGCCCTTCGTGGTACTTCTCTACTCCGTAACCGCCTTTATTGTGATCCCTCTCGCCGTGGGTTTGATCCTACGAACCTGGTTCATTCGGGTGCGCGGCATAGACTGGTTCGAGCGAATCCTTCTGCCCAAGTTTGCTCCCGTCACTATCCTGGCGCTGCTGGCGACCCTGGTTCTCATCTTCGGCTTCCAGGCCGACAACATCGCGAAAAAGTTCGTCCACGTGGTCCTAATTGCCGTCCCGATCCTGCTACAGGTCTATCTGAACTCCTCTCTGGCTTACGGGCTGATGCGCCTGTTCCGGGTGGAACACTCGGTTGCCGCGCCTGGAGCGCTGATCGGCGCCAGCAATTTTTTTGAACTGGCGGTCGCCACAGCTATCGCGCTCTTCGGACCAGGCTCCGGAGCGGCCCTGGCTACGGTGGTCGGCGTCTTAGTCGAGGTTCCCGTAATGCTGTCCGTTTGTGCGGCGTGCAATCGAACACGCCATTGGTTCGCTTTTCAAGCCGCCGGGTGACCGCCGCCCCGGCCTCCCAGGCAACTTTCTCGCTTGGACCAGAGCGTTAACTGTGATCTAATGCCATTTTCGGCAAGAGGCTTATCCCCATGAAGCGATTCATCATCACCGTGTTCTTCAGCGGGCTGCTGGCGATTAGCTGGAACCTGGGCCACGACGCTGCCTCGAGCGCCGCGCAAGGCGCAGCGTCCAGTCCAGGAATTAGCGGCCAGGGGAAGATGAGGTTCCGGGTCCTCTACACATCCGATCATCTGCCGGCCGAAGCCCAGAAAGTCCTGACCGCCGCACATGGGGGCTTCGCCATCGATCTTCGGCCGGGAAAGGGCGAGACCTACTTCGCACTCAAGGGAGCCGGAATCATTCAGATCAGCTCCGATTTAAAGAGCACGAGACTACTGAGTACGCCGGCCGAAATGAAGGACACGAATCTGCACAACACCACCATCTGGTATGGTCCGGATGGCGCCCCTTTTCTGACGTTTCCCGGCAACGAAGCGGGCGAGGTGTTCACGACGACCCTGGACGGAAAACTCCTCCACGAATTGAAGACGCCGGAGCGCGGCGTCGACCTGGGCCACCCTATCGCCAACGACTATTTCAATGGGAACGGCAATTTCGTGCCGACAGATGTGGAGCAGTTGGACGGGCTCTACTACATTACGACGGGCTACTCGAACCTCGACTTCGTGCTGACGGCCCGCATTTTCAGCACGAACCCTTTTAAAGCCGCCTGGCACGACCTGGCGTTTGGCGGCCGGGGCAACGGCGTGGGCCAGTTTGGCACGGGACATGGCATTACCGTGCCTCCGGGGACGAAGCGGCTGGACGTTTCCGATCGGCCGAATTCCGAGATCGATCGGTTCACCCGTTACGGTCAGTATCTTTCCACCTTACGCATGCCTCTGGGGTCGTTTCCTTGTGATATCTACTATCTAGGAAAATACGCTGTTGTGGGTTCCCTGCATGGGCCAGATCGCAGTAAGGGCGCCCCGATCTATATCCTCGAGGATGACAAGCTGATCTCCACGGTCATGCCGAAGGAGGAACTGGGCTTAAAGAATTTCCAGCACGTCCACAACGCGGTGCTGCGGGAGTATGGCAACAAGCTTTACATTATCGCCCAGGCGTGGAACCCAGGTGACTTCGCCGTCTTGGAACAGGTGACCAACTAAGCGAGGAATTCCACGGTCTGCGGTATCGGGTTACTCGTCTTCTCCTCTCGACCGCGCCAGCATGGATCTCCAACCCCGCGGCGTGGGGCTGCGAGCATTGGTGATATACTCCTACGCCAGGGGGATGGTAAACATGAGCAAACGTTGGCTTTGGATGCTGGTTGCCGTGTTCGGCGTTGGCGCTCACGCCGAATCCATACCCGCGGAGCACGTTCGGGCCGCTGCGGCCAAATCCATCAGCCTCTTACAGCGCACGAGTAAAGCCTTTTACAAGACGCAAGGCTGCTTCTCCTGCCACCACCAGGGCCTGCCGACAATGGCCCTGCGCGTGGCGCGGGAGCGGGGAGTCGCTGTCGATGAAGCAACGGCCCGCGAGGTCGCCAACCGTGCGTTTGTGCTCCTCACCGACCGGCATTCCATCGATACCGCCGTGCAGAACTCTTTCCTCATCGATCCGTCCATGTCCGACGGGTACATGCTTTCGAGCGCCCATGACGTCGGCCTGGCGGCCAATCTCACGACGGCCATTTATGCCCGGCGTTTGGCCAATTGGCAGCGGGCCGATGGCCACTGGAAGACCATCGACCTCCGTCCGCCGCAATCGCACAGCGTCTTTACAGCCACCGCGATCGCGATGCGAGCCGTCCAGCTTTACATGCCCGAAGGCTTGAAAGCGGAACGGGACGAGCGGGTGAAGCGGGCCAAACAGTGGCTCTTGAGCACTGCACCCCGCACCACGGAAGAGCGCACCTCTCGCTTGCTCGGGCTGGCATGGGCGGGCGACAGCGAACCGGATCTTCGGAAGGCTGCCGAGAATTTGCTGGCCCAGCAGAGACCCGATGGCGGGTGGGCCCCGCTCCCTTCTCGCTCCAGCGACGCCTATGCTACCGGGGAGGTGCTTGTGGCGCTCGCTCGGGCGGGAGGAATTCCGACCGCGCATCCGGCCTGGCAGCGCGGCCTGCGCTACCTGCTGGGAACGCAGAAAGAGGATGGCTCGTGGCTGGTCCAGACACGCCTAGTTTCGCCGGCCCCGGTTAGCCCGCCGTATTTCGAGAGCGGGTTTCCGTACGGCCATAGCCAGTTCATCTCCGCCGCAGGCACGAGTTGGGCGGTCATGGCTCTGCTGCTGGCCTTGCCAGAGGCTCCCAACGGCGGGAGCAAGCCTCTGCCGGTATCGGATGCTGGAGCCCACAACGCGAAGCCCTGGATGGAGACCGCCCTCTTCGGTAGCGGTGCGGAACTGAAAACGCTCCTCGACCGAGGGCTGGATGTCAACAGCAAGACGGACGGCGGCACGAGTCTGCTCATGATGGCCGCGAACGACGAGGAGAAAGTGCGGCTGCTTATCGAGCGCGGCGCGGACGTGAAAGCCAAGGCGAAGACCGGATTCACGGCATTGATGGCCGCCTGCCTCTTTCGGGGGACATCCGGTTCCGTGCGGCTGTTGCTGGAAAAAGGAGCTGAAGTCAATCCCGGGAAAGAGATTCTGTTCAACGCCTCGCCACTGTTCTTCGCGGCTTTTGCCGGCGATCGAGAAAACGTTGCTCTACTAAAAGAGCAGCGGGGCGACCTCCAGCGCAGAATGATGCTTCTTGGCCAGTTCCCGAACAGTCCTCTGTTTATGGCCGCCTCTCAGGGAGATGCCGCAATGGTTAAAGGCCTTTTGCAGCACGGCGCCAATGTGCACGAGCAGGACGAATTCCAGATGACCGCTCTCGACTGGGCGGTTCTCGGTAATCACGCCGCGGCTGTCAGGGCTTTGATCCAAGGCGGAGCGAAGCTCAACGACGCCGACAAGTTTGGGTACACCCCACTGCTTTACGCGGCGACTATCGACTTCGGCGACACGGAAGTGGTGGAAACACTGCTGAAGGCCGGAGCGGATCCCAACATTCGAAACAAAGAGGGCAAGAGTGCGCTGGCGCAGGCCCGACGCTATCCCTACCCGAGCATCCGCCGAGTGCTGGAAGCTTCGGGCGCGAGCGAATAGCTCGAGGGCGCCTTGCCGCCAAAGAAGCATCGGCCCATTTGCGAATTGCGCCGGCCCGGCTGCGGAAGTACACTGCCATCGCAGCTTTCGGGAGGTTTTATGCAAAGGCGCGCCATGCTGAAGATCATTCCGTTTTCCTTTGCCGGACTAACAAGACTGTTGCGAGCCGCGCAGAATCCGGCGACCGCGGCGGGGCCGGGCAACCGTTCCACCGTGGCTGAAGTAAAGCTCGATCGCGGCACGCCGACGTTGTTCCTGGATGGGCGGCCCAGGTTCGCCGGGATGTACTGGATCAGCACCCCCCTGGCGGATAAATGGGAGAGCGCCGATGCCGTCCGGCGCGCGGGCGAAGCGGGCATTCATACTTACGCTTTCGATGTGGGAAGCGGAGTGGAGTGGGTCGGGCCCGGGCCGGGTAGGTCGGGTCATTATGACTTCTCCACTGTGGAGGCGCGTTTCGGACGCATTGTTGACGCCGATCCGCAGGCCCGCTTCCACCTGCGCTGCCAGCTCGAGATCGGGGCGGACGATTGGTGGGCCAAGCTCTATCCGAAAGAGCTGGAGGTCGGCTCCAACGGCAGACCTTACACGCAGTCTTTTGCCTCCCGCCTGTGGCGCGAGCAAGCCAAGGATTTCCTGCGGGCGTATCTGGCGCATCTGGGGCGCGCCGGTCTGGCTGATCGGATCGTCGCCGTGCAGGTGGGAGCCGGGCACACGGGCGAGTGGGTGAAAGGCGAAACCGCCATGTACAGCCTGACCAGCGATTACAGCGACCCGATGCGCGTCCACTTTCGGGACTGGCTGCGCGGGCGTTATCAGAACGATACGGCCCGGCTGCGAGCCGCCTGGAACGCCCCGAACGCGACCTTTGACACTGCGGAGGCTCCCGGGGCGGCGGAACAACTGCAAACGAAGGGTTACAGTTTCCGCGACCCGCGGCGGGAGCAGAAAGTGATCGATTATTACCGGTGCCTGG
>JACQDG010000410.1 GCA_016201185.1 Acidobacteriota bacterium
CCGCCGCCAGGATCGAATCGAGGTCTTCCTTGGAAAAAAGGGCGTGGTAGACCGTGCGGTCGTCGCTGGTGTAGGCGCTGGTCTGGGCGCCGGCCTTCTCCATCACGGCGTTGTACTTGGCCGGCGGGTATTTCTCCGTGCCGCGGAACATCAGGTGCTCGAACAGGTGGGCGAAGCCGGACTTGCCCGGCTCCACCTCGTTCCGCGAACCGGCCTGCACCACGATGTAGAGGCTCGCCAGATTCGGAAAGCTGGTCCGGACGGTGATGAGCCGCAGGCCGTTCTCGAGATCGTCGATCGAGTACGGGAACGGAAAGATCTTGTCGGCGGGCGGCGGTGCGCCCCAGACCAGAGCGGCCACAAGCAGAAGAAACCCACAGATCTTGCGCATCTGGATACTCCCTCGATTTTTTCAGAATAACATGCGTAAACTTGTGAGACACGGCATGGGGGGCCCTCTCAAGCTCATCGCTGCGCTGGTCTGGCTGGCCGGCGCTGCCGCACTGGCGCAGGACAACTACGAAATCCAGGTCTACGGGGTGGAGACCGTCGCGCCCGGCCACACGATGGTCGAGACGCACACGAACTTTACCGTACAGGGCACGAAGACCATGGTCGACGGCGTGCGGCCTACCAACCGCTCCTGGCACGAGACGATCGAGATCACCCGCGGCTTTACGCCCTGGTTCGAGACCGCCATTTACATCTTCACCAGCGCGGAACCGGGGTACGGCTTGTCGGGGGTCGGCGACCACATCCGGCCACGCTTCCGGGCGCCCGAAAGCTGGCACTGGCCGGTGGGCGTGAGCCTCTCGCAAGAGTTCGGCTACCAGCGGCGGGTCTATTCGACCAATACCTGGACCTGGGAGATCCGCCCGATTATCGACCGGCAGCTAGGCCCCTGGTATCTTTCTTTCAACCCGACGGTTGATAAGTCGTTCAAGGGCGAGGACGCGCACCGCGGCCTGGAGTTCTCGCCCAATTTCAAGTTCAGCTACAACGTCACGAAGAAAGTGGCGGCCGGGCTCGAATACTACGGGGCGCTGGGCCCGATCGGCAATTTCGATCCCATGCGGGTCGAGCAGCAGCAGATTATGCCGGCCATCGACCTGAACCTGTCGCCCAATTGGGAGTTCAACCTGGGGGTGGGCGTCGGCGTAACGTCGAGCACCGATCATCTGCTGGTGAAGATGATTGTGGGCTACCGCTTCAATCGTTAGTCCCACTGCTGGTATACTTTCGGGAACACATTCTCAAGAGGAGGCAGAACCATGCTAGGAGACTTGATCTACGAGGCGACAGGGAAGAGAACCGCGCGGAGGGTGCTGTCCGCGGAAGCGTCCGGCTTCAAGGTGGAGGTGACGTTCGAAGAGAGCGGCAAGCTTCTGGGCGCCGATGCCACGGGCTTTGGGACCTATTGGTCCGGCAACCGGCCCGATGGAACCTTGTACGGAGAGGGGCAAGGGGTCGTCCTGACTAAGAAGGGCGAGATGGTCACCTGGAAAGGCCAAGGGGTCGGCCAGATCAAAGCGGGCGGGGCGGTCAGCTACAGAGGAGCCGTATACTACTACACGGCGTCCAAAAAGCTGGCGCGGCTGAACAAGGTCGCCGCCGTGTTCGAGTACGAGGTTGACGCCAACGGAAACACCCGCACGAAAGAGTGGGAGTGGAAGTAGCGGGCGGCTAGCGCGGGGCTGGCGGCTTTTGGCATTGGGGACAAAAGTGTGTCCCCCGAGAGGCGACCAGGATGCGGCGGATCAAGGCGCCGCACAAGGGGCAGGGCTGCCCGCTGCGGCGATAGACCTTCAGCCGGAGTTGAAAGCGGCCGCGGCGGCCGTCGCTCGAAACGTAATCGGAGACCGACGTGCCGCCCAGCCGGATGGATTCCTCCAACACTTCCAGGATGGCGCGGTATAGCGCAGCCACGCGCGCCGGGCGCAGGCGGGAGGAGATCGCCCGCGGGTGAATCCGTGCGCGGAATAGGGCTTCGTCCGTATAAATATTGCCCAGGCCGCTCAGAAAGGCTTGGTTGAGCAGAAGCGCTTTGGCCATGGCGCGGCGCGCGCGGAAGCGGCGCACGAATTCTTCTTCGCCCACCTCGAAAGGGTCCGGGCCCAGGCGCGACAGCCGGGCGGGAAGCTGCTCGGTGAGCTGGAGCCGCCCGAACTGCCGCGTGTCGTTGTAGAGCAGCGGCGGCGCGCCTTCCAGGCTGAAGATGGCGTGGGTGTGGCGGCCGGGCGCAGCGTCCATCACGAGCTGGCCCGTCATGCCGAGGTGGATCAGAAGCCGCGCTTTTCTTCCTTTTTTTTCCAGTTCAAAGATAATGTGCTTTCCCCGGCGGGTGACGCTGGTGATTTGATAGCCCGCCGCCCGGCCCACGTCTCCCACCACGACGCGCGGCTGGCGCAGCTCGACCCCCGCAATGCGCCGGTGGAACAGGCGCGGGGCCAGGCCTCGGACAATCGTTTCTACTTCAGGGAGTTCAGGCACGGCCGAGGCTACGCCGCCGGGTTCTGCACCTGGGCGATCATGACACGCTTCTGGAACTGCTCGAGCATGTTTTCGTCGAGCCGGATCTCGGTCGGCCGCTTGACCAGGGTGGTCATCTGGTCGATCTTGTCCTGCAGCTTCAGCAGCGCGAAGAACAGGTTCTCGGGGCGAGGCGGGCAACCCGTGACGTAGACATCCACGGGGACGATCTTGTCCACGCCCTGGAGCACCGCATAGGTATTAAAAGGACCACCGACGCTGGAGCAGGCGCCCATCGAGATGCACCACTTGGGGTCGGGCATCTGGTCCCAGATGCGCTTCAGCACCGGGCCCATCTTCAGGGTCACGGTGCCGGCGACGATCATCAGGTCCGACTGGCGCGGGCTGGGCCGAAACACCTCCGAGCCGAAGCGGGCGATATCGAAGCGCGAGGTGGAAGAGGCGATCATCTCGATGGCGCAGCACGCCAGGCCGAAAGTCAGCGGCCAGATGGCGGACTTGCGCGCCCAGTTGAAGACGTAATCCACCGAGGTGGTGAGGAAGTTCTTCTCGAACTGGTTCTGGATGAAAGACATGTAGGACCCTGAACCTCTATCTTACAACGG
>JACQDG010000411.1 GCA_016201185.1 Acidobacteriota bacterium
AGCACCTTGCCCATCTCGCGGGTCATGTCCCGCGCCAGTTGCTCCTTACGCTCGACAAGTAGCTGCGCCGCTCGGTAAAGGACCTCGGCCCGGCGCGGCGCCGGCACATTGCGCCAGGTGCCGAAGGCCTCCACCGCAGCCGAAACGGCGCAGCGGGCGTCCTCGGGGCCGGAGTCCTGAAACAGGCCCAGCACCTCGCCCGGGTTAGCCGGGTTGCGGTTCTCGAAGGTGCGGCCGGTCGAGGAAGCTACTTCCCGGCCGTTGATGAAGTTGTAGTAGACGGGAACCGACATGAGGCGGAGTTTATTCCTGTTTGGGGCCCAGGCCGAGTTGGATTAGGGAGACGGAGTCCAGCCGGCCGGTGGGTGTCAGATTATGGTCGCTCTGGAAATTCCGGAGAGCTTCCGCCGAGGCGTCCGTCCACTTTCCGCTCGGCTCTTCTTTAAGATAGCCGCGCGAAGCCAGCGCCTCTTCAATCTGCTTGTACCGCTCCGCCGTAGGCCGCAGTTGCCCGCGAGGCCCCGTCGGCTTTTTCGATTTTCCGGAGCCCTTAGGCTTGGCGGCGCCCGGTCTCTGCCCGCGGCGCTTCCCCGACTTCTTCTTTTTTTTCTGCGGCTTGGTCACCGGCTTAGCAGGCTTCGTTACGGGCGCCGGAGGACCCGAACCGGGAACCTGGACGGTTTTTGGCGATTGACTGGCGGCGCCAATTCCCAGCCACAATGCCGCCACGCCTGCGGCATAGTTTCGCAGTCGAGTCACTTCCGTTTGATTTCCCCCCGGGGACAGGCGGGAATTCCGTCCCCCTACTGGCCGGAGGGCAGCACGCCGGCCAGGAAAATGCTGCGCCACTGCAACTGCCGGCCGGTGGGCACGCGCCGCAAGACGCGGAACGCCACGTCGCTGCCGGCCTTCAGTTCACGCTGGATCTGGCGCACGTCCTGCACGTTTTGGACGGACCGCCGGTTGATCGACAAAACCACGTCATTCTTCGCCAGCCCGATGTCGTCGGCAAACGAGGAAGCCTCCACATTGGTCACCGCCACTCCACCAGGCTCGTTCAGGTCCCATTGCTTGCGCTGCTCAGCGGTGATGTTGCTCACCGAAATGCCGAACATCACCTCGGTCCCCTGCTTCTCCTCACCCTGCTCCTCGCGGTTTTCTGCCGTCAGTTCCGGAAAGACCTGCGTCCGGTCAGCAATGGCCACCGGGATCTCGATCGCCTTGCCGTCGCGCATAATGCTGAGCTTCAATTTCCTGCCCACCGGGCTATTGGCCACAACGTCGACCAGTTCCTCGCCGTTGTGCACGGGCTTGCCGTCCAGGGCGACGATCAGGTCCTCGGGCTTCACCCCGGCTTTTTCGGCCGGGCCGCCGGGCTGCACTTCGTTCACCAGCACTCCGCCTTCCTTGGCGCCGTAGACGCGCAGCAGCGACTCGTTCTGGTCCCGGAAGCTGATGCCGATGGAGCCCCGGACTACTTTTCCTTCCTTAATTAACTGGTTGTAGACCCCGACGGCGACGTTGGACGGCATGGCGAAGCCCAGGCCCTCGTAGCCGCCGCTGGAGGAGACAATCGCGGTGTTGATGCCGACCACCTCGCCGTTGATGTTCAGCAGCGGGCCGCCGCTGTTGCCGCGGTTAATAGCGGCGTCGGTCTGGATAAAGCGCTGGAACTGCCGGCGGGCGCCGCCTTGCGGGATCTCGCGTCCCTTGGCGCTGATGATGCCCGCAGTCACGGTCTCATCGAAGCCGAACGGCGACCCGATGGCCATGGCCCAGTCGCCCACTTCCACGGCGTCCGAGTTGCCGATCTTGGCGTAGGTCAGCGCTTTCTTGGCGTCGATCTTAATGACCGCCAGGTCAGTCTCGATGTCCGCACCGATCAGTTTGGCGTTGTACAGTGTGGGATCGTCCATCAATTTCACGCGGATGCGGTCGGCTTCCTCCACCACGTGACGGTTGGTGAGGATGTAGCCGTTCGGGTCAACGACGATCCCCGATCCCAGGCTACGCACTTTCTGGTCGCCCTGCGGCATATCGAAGGGATTGCCGAAGAAGTCGAAGGGACGGCCGAAGAAGCGGCGGAACATGTCGCCGCCGGGATCCTCTTCGTCATCGGAAGGCGCCCGCCGCCGCCGCGGCTGCTGGGCCTTCGGCGCTTTGATCACTGACTCGGTGTTGATATTCACCACCGCCGGCCGGACTTTCTTTGCGATCTGCGCAAAAGAGCTGGAAAGCTGCACCGGGGCGGGAATGGTTAGCGGCGTGGCGTCCGGGGCCACTTGCTGGCGGGCCGCTTTCACCCCGGTCGAGACCAGGGTCCCGATCAGAATTCCGATCGAAAGAGTAAACAGAATCAGGCTCGTCGAGAGCAGCTTTCTCTCCCGAAACTTGCTCAGAAAACTCTCAAAACTCGTTGGCATCGAATTCATATCCTTCCGTTCCAAGGCAAAAACTCCGCCGGCGGGCGCCAAACCCAAGTCTAATTATACACCTGGCTGACTGCGTCCAGTGACGGGCCGCCGCAAACGCACAGGAGCAAAGACCGCGGCCCACTTCCCTGGGAATAGACGATCCCAGGGGAAGAAAGTGAGTGCGAGTCCTATCATTGACAGGGATGTTCGGGAAGCTACCAAGGTTTCATTTCCGACAGAATAATGCCTAGCAGCATGAGGGCCGCGCCCACGGCGCCGTTCCCGCCAAGCCTCTCGCCCATCATCACGTAAGAAGTCAGCCAGGCAAAGACCGGCTCGAGGGCAAAGATCAGGGCGGCGTGGGTGGACGGCGTGAACTGCTGGGCCCAGGTCTGCACCGAGAACGCCAGCGCCGTGGCGAGCAGGCCGGTGATCAGTACCGCCGCGAGAAAAGACGCCGTCCAGCGGACGAAGAACGGCTCCGCCCAGGAGAAGCAGGCCAGAGAGAGCACCGCCGCCACAACCACTTGGGCCAGGGTCAGGGAGGCGACCCCGACCCGCGGCGAATAGCGCCCCAGCAGCAAAATGTGCAGGCTGAAGGCCACCGCGCCAATCAGCGTCAGCAGTTCGCCGCGCGCGAATTCCGCGAGACCGGCCGGAGCCGTTAGCAGATACAGCCCTGCCACTGCCAGGCCCGCGCCCAGCCAACAGCTCCAGCCGGGCCGGGATCGATAAAGAACGGCGCTGAGGATGGGGACAAGCACGACGGCCAGCCCGGTGATAAGCGCAGACTTGGCTGGCGTGGTAAAGCGCAGGCCGGCGGTCTGAAACAAGTAGCCGAGAAACAGAAAGCCGCCTGCCAGCAAGCCCGCCCGCACGGCGGATCCCTGCCTGTGCTCGGTCCGCAACCGGCGCCGGAACAGCAGGGCCAGCACCACCGCCGCCAAGCTGAAGCGCAGCGCGAGAAAGAACAGGGTTGAGGAACTGTCCAGGGCCGTCTTGACGACCACAAAAGTGGCGCCCCAGATGAAGGTGATTCCCACGAGCGCCAGATCGGCCAGCCATCGTCGCCGCAGGACGTGGCTCACACGCTGAGGGGAGGCAGGGCGGGAGCGGCCCCGCTTAGTAGCAGCAGCAAGGAAAAGAAGATGCGCTTTAAGCCCAGGTCGCGGCCTACCGGGTTGTACCACTCCGCAGGCGTGTGCGCGCCGCCGCCCTGGCCGCCCGCGCCGATGGTGGCCGATTCCCAGCCGAGGGAGAGCGGAATATTGGCGTCCGTAGAGGAGCAATCCAGCCGGGCCCGCAGGCCCAAATGAGCGTCCACCGTCCTCAGGCAGCCGAGCAGGCGCGATCCGGGAAGCAACTGCGCCGCCGGCCGCGCGCCGATCTCGCGAACCTTCCAGGCGACGGGCGCTCCCGTGGCCCGGCGGTTTTCCTCCTCCACGCCTTGCCGCACGGCCTGCTCCAGCAGGGTTACGATCTCGACCAGGGCCGAGTTGGATTCCGAACGGATATCCACCTTGGCCCGCGCCTGGGAAGGAATGGAGTTGACGCTGGCGCCGCCCTCGATTAGACCCACATTGATAGAAGAGCGGAACCCGGCCGGCAGCGCGATGTCGGAAAAGAGGGCGACGGCCCGCGACAGGGCGTGCACCGGATTGGCGGTGCCGAAATCGCTCCAACTGTGCCCGCCGGATCCGGTGACCACGACCTCGAACCGCCGGCTGCCCAGCGCCTGGGTGGTGATGTGGTCGGTGGCGGCGCCGTCCAGCACCAGAAACGCGCACATGCGAGAAGCCAGCGCCGACTGGCAGCACAGGTAGCGCATGCCGCTGAGGTTCCCCTCACCCTCCTCTCCCACCGTGGCCGCGAACAGCAAATTGTGGGTGCAATCGGCGAGCTTCGCGCTGCTTTTCAGCGCCCGTGCCACGGCGATCAGGGCCGCTAGACCGGCGCCGTTGTCGGACACGCCGGGCCCCACCAGCACGCCGTTGGGCTCGAGAACGATCTCCTCGGGCAGGCGCGGGGCCAGCACTGTGTCCATGTGGGCCGTGAGGGCCACATAAGGCGCGCCGCGGTCATAGATGACGGCGGCAGTAACGTTGCCGGCGCGGTCTATTTGCCCTTCATAGCCCATCTCGGCAAACAAGCGGGCCAGGTAAGCCGCCCGCTCCTGCTCCTGAAAAGTGGGGGCCGGAATCCGGCACACCTCCAGGTGCCGCTCCGTGATCCACCGCTTCTCGCGGGTGAAGAAATGCAGGCAGTCCCGCGCGCCTTCCGATTCGGCCAGAGCCGTCAGCGTAGCGAGCAGGTCCGCGGGGGCGGCGCCCCCGGTGGCAGGCGCTTCCTTCGAGACGGTGGAGGGCGGATAAGGCACGGCAGATCCGAAAAGACCATCTTACAACGGCGAAAGCTCACCCGGCGGCCTGGCGGAGAATGGCGAGCGTTTGTTCCGCCGCGGCCTTCCAGGTAAAGCCGGCCGCCGCTTCCCGGCCTGCCGCCACCAGCCGGCGAGCGAGATCGGCGTCGGACAGCAACCGGCTCACGGCAGCCGCGATGGCGCCGGGAGAGTCAGGATCGAAGTATAGGACGGAGTCTCCCGCGATTTCCCGCAGAGGAGCAATATCGGAGCACGCCACCGGTACCCCCGCCGCCATCGCTTCCAGCACCGGCAGACCGAATCCTTCAAACGTGGAAGGAAAGACCAGAGCGGCGGCGTACTTAAAAAGCGCGCGCAGAACGGGCCGCGACACCCATCCCGTGAAGTGGACTCGATCGCTCAATCCGGCAGCCCCCACCAGCCGGACGAGCTCGGAGTAATAGTTTCCGGCTAACCCCGCGATCACGAGATGATGGGGCCACCCTTGGTCGCAGAGCCTCCTGTAAGCCTCCAGCAATTGACTCCAGTTCTTGTGCTGGTGAACCGTGGAGACCGCCAGCAAATAGGGCCTGTCGCCGATTCCGGCCGCTTCCAGCAGGCGCCGGTTAATAGCGGGATTTTCGCCGAGACAGAAAAATTCCGGTTCCACCCCGTGCCGCACGACCTGGACCCGATCCGGTTTCAGTCCGTAGATCTTCAGGATGTCTCGCCGGGAATTTTCCGAAACGGTGACGATGCGGCGCGAGAAGCGCGCTGAAAGCCACACCGCCGCCCGCCAGGCGGCCAGCTCGATCGGGCCGAAATTCTGCGGCTGGCGCTTGTGCTGCAGGTCGTGGATGACCGTCAGGCGCGGAATCCAGGTGAGAAGCGGTGAGGTGAAGCCGGGGCAGAAGAGGACGTCCAGGCGCCGGGCGGCGGCCTGGAAGGGAAGCGCCAGTTGCTCCCACAGCAGGCGAGCCGGACGGTTGGCGGCCCGCAGCCGGGAGGAGACAACCAGAAAATTAGGCGCCGCCGGGACCAGCGGAGGCTCGGCGGCGGCCGTCTCGGCGTTGAGGAAAACAAAATACTGGTCCAGAGGATCGATCTCGGCCAGGGCCGCCAGCAAGTGGCGCAGGTAGATCTCGGTGCCGCCCACTCCGCCGGGAATCAGGTACAGGGCGTTGACGCCAATGCGAAGCGAGCAGGCCATGGACGCTAGTGCCGTGACCGCCCGATCCGGTCTTTGTGCCCACACCAGAATCGCGGCAGCTTACCACCAACGCAGAGTCGTAAAGGCCACCAACCCGGCGGTCACGGTACTAGGGTGATAATATCCTAATTTGCCTTCTCCTCAAGCCACGGTCATTGTCCCCACCCTCGACGGCGGTGAGAAGCTGGAGCGGTGCCTGGCGGGCCTTGAGGCTCAAACCTTCACTGATTTTGAAATCGTGGTGGTCGATAACAGCGGGCGCGGCTCGGCCGCCGGCGCGGCGCGCGACCCCAGGGTCGAGTTCGTCGCAAACGACGCCAACGTCGGCTTTGCGGCAGCCATCAACCAGGGGATTGAGCGGGCGCGGGGCGAATTCCTCTGCACGCTGAACGACGATGCCCGCCCGGACCCGCGATGGCTGGAGGAGCTGGTCGCTGCTTGCCGGGCCGAGGACGGCATCGGCATGTGCGCGTCGCAAATCCGGCTGGCCCAATCGCCCTCCCGGCTTGATTCGGCGGGCATGCAGATTTATCTCGACGGCAGCAGTAAGCAGCGGGGCCGCGGCGAACCGGCCGCGGCTTTCGACCGGCCGGAGGAAGTCTTGCTCCCCAGCGCGTGCGCCGCGCTCTACCGGCGGTCGATGCTCAACCACGTCGGCGGCTTCGACGCCGATTTTTTTTTATACTGCGAAGACACGGACCTGGGGCTGCGCGCGCGGCGGGCGGGCTGGAAATGCCTCTACGTTCCCTCGGCTACTGTATATCACCACTACTCTGAATCGGCCGGACGGGCCTCCCCGGCCAAGGCCTTCTTTGTGGAGCGTAACCGCCTCTACACCGTGGTGAAGAATTTCCCCCTGTGGGTCCTGCCCCTGATCCCCTTTTTTTCCCTCTACCGGTACAGCATGCACTTGTGGAGTCTGGCCACGGGCCGGGGGCTCGCCTCCGAGTTTTCCCGCCGCGGTGAAAAGTGGTGGAAACTTGTGATAATAATGCTCTCGGCCAACTTCCAGGCGCTGGCGAAGCTGCCGTTGCTGACGGCCAAGCGGCGGCGGATCCGGCGGACGGCCGTGCTGTCCGGGCGCGCCTTCTGGCGGCTCCTGCGGCGACATTCCATTTCGGCGCGCGACTTGGCCCTGCAACAGTGAGGAGCGGCATGCCCCCGCACTTGATGGTGATCATCCCCGCTTATAACGAGGAGGCATCGGTGGGCGATGTCGTGCGCGCCGTGCGCCGGGTGGCGCCCGAAGCCCCGGTGATGGTGATCGACGACGGCTCCTCCGACGGCACCTCCCAGGCAGCGCGGGATGCTGGGGCGGAGCTGCTGCGCCTGCCACACCACCTGGGCCTGGGTGGCGCCGTGCAGACCGGCTACCGTTTCGCCTTCGAGCATGGATATGACTGCGTGGTGCGCGTCGACTCCGACGGCCAGCACAACCCGGCCGACATACGCCTCCTGCTCGACAAGCTGCTCGGCGACGGTTTCGATATGGTCACAGGATCCCGTTACCTGGCTGAAAACGGCTACCCCCGCCAATGGCTCCGGCGCCTGGGAAGTCAAATCTTTTCCCTCCTCCTGTATCCGATCCTGGGCAAGCGGATCACCGACCCCACTTCGGGCTTCGCCGCCGTCAACCGCCGGGCGCTGGAGGTCTTCAGCCGCAGCTTCCCGCTGGAGTACCCTGAGATCGAGGCGCTAGTGGTGCTCCAGCGCAAGGCGTTGCGCTTCTGCGAGGTGCCCGTCAAAATGTTTCCCCGCCGCTCCGGCCGCTCCACGATCGGCTCGGCGCAGGCGATCTATTACATGTTCCGCGTGCTGCTGGGGGTGCTGGTGAACGTAATCAAGTACGAGCGCCGCTTCCACCCCAGGCCCAAGGAGCAGGCGCGCGGCTAAATCATGGAGCGCATTCGCATCGTCGCCGCCGTCGCCAGCCTGCTGCTCGTCGGGCAGAGTGTCCGGTCTGTGCGCCGGGAGCACATCCGCGTGGAATATTCGATGGCCTGGTTGGGAGCTGCGCTGCTGCTGCTGGTGCTCTGCCTCTCCGATGCGGCGGTAGCAGCGGTGGGACGCTTGCTGGGGGTTCGCGATGCTGCCCTGGTTATTTTGACCTTAGCCGGCGTCCTTCTTCTGTTCCTCTTTCTCCGTTACTCAATCGTGGTCTCCAGCCTCAAGGACCACAACATCCAACTGGCGCAGAAAGTGGGGATGCTCGAGTGGGAGATCGAGCGGCTGAACAAACAGGCGGAAAGTAAACAGGACGCGGAAAAGCCGGGCGGCGCCGGCGGGAGCGCGGCCGGAGCGTGAGAATCCTCTACGACGCCACGCCGCTGCTGCTGCGCAGCGCCGGGGTAAAGAATTACCACTACTTACTGCTCCGTCACCTGCTGCCGCTGGCTGCTCCCCATACTATCGAGCTGTTCCCGTTCCTGCGCAATCCGGGTCGAAACCGCAACGAAGGCTCGAATTATCCGCCTGTGGCCACCGCGCTGCGGCTCTCAGTGTGGCTGGCGGACAACTATTTGCGCGTCCCCGTCGGCCGCTGGGCGGGTCGCCGCGCCGACCTGTTCCACCTCACCCAGCACTTGCTCCATCCCACGGCCGTCGGCCAAAGGCTCCGACTCACTTCTTTCATCCACGACCTGAGCTGCCTGCTGATGCCGCAATACCACACCGCCAGCAATGTGCGGTATTTCCGGCATTTTGCCCGGGACGTGTTGCCGCGCCTGGCCGGCGTTCTGGTTCCCTCCCACGCTGTCGAGCAGGAGCTGATCGAGCATCTCGGCGTTGCCCCAGAGCGGGTGAACGTGGTCCCGCATGGCGTGGAGCAACGGTTCTTCCAGCCTGGACCGTTCGAGGCGGCTCTGAAAGCTTACGGCCTGCCGGAGCGGTATATCTTATTTGTAGGCGCTGCCGAGCCGCGCAAGAACGTCTCCACGCTGCTCGAGGCCTGCCGGCTGCTGCCGGCGGACCTGCGGCGGGACTATCCCCTGGTGTTGGCAGGCGCCTCCGGGTGGAAGAACGCCGCGCTGTGGGAGGCCGTGGAGCGGGACCGTCCCATCGGCGTCCGCCCCATCGGCTACGTGGCGCCGGAACTGCTGCCGGCGGTTTATAAGCAGGCCGCCGTTTTTGTCTTTCCCTCCCTCTACGAAGGCTTCGGCCTGCCCTTGCTCGAAGCGATGGCGGCCGGGACGCCGGTGGTAACGTCGAATGTCTCCGCCATGCCGGAGGTGGTGGGAGAAGCCGGCCTGACGGTCGATCCGCGCAGTCCGGCCGAGCTGGCACGGGCTATCGAACACCTCTTGAGCGACCGCGCCCTGGCGGCACAACTCGCCGAGGCCGGCCGCCGCCGCGCCAGGGAATTCACGTGGGGAAAAACGGCCCTGGCGACCAAGGCGTTCTTTGATCATTTGGCGTGAGGGACCATCCCATCGCCGGGGAGCCACCCCCAGTCCTCCTCAGCTCCACAGCCTATCGTGGCTCCCCTCTTTGTCCCACTGCGGGGTAGGCTCGAAGTAACCTGGCTCTAACAGGTGCCGCTTCACCACTTCCTCGTTCAGCTCCACCCCCAGGCCCGGCCGATCCGGCACGCGGATGTATCCCTTCTCGACGATGGGCTTTGGAATGCCGGTGACCAGGTCCTCCCACCAGGGGACCTCGACGGAGTGGTTCTCCAGGCATAGAAAGTTTTCCGTGGCCGCGGCGCAGTGCACGCTGGCCATCGAGGAAACCGGGGTCCCGGCGAAGTGCATGGCCATGGCCACGCCGCCTTCCTGGGCCAGGTCGCCGATCTTCTTCGTCTCCAGAATGCCGCCCGACGTTGCCAGGTCCGGGTGGATGATGTCCACGGCGTGGGCGCGCACCAGCTCCGCGAAGGGCTCCTTGAGGTAAATGTCCTCGCCCGTCAGGATCGGCACATCCACGGCGTCGGTGATTTTCCTCAGCAGGTCGGTATATTGCCAGGGGATCATGTCCTCCAGCCACGCCATGTTGTATTTCTCCAGCGCCTTGCCCAGCCGGATGCAACTGTTCACCCCGATGTGGCCGAAGTGGTCGGCGGCGAGGGGGATCTCCATGCCCACCGCCTCCCGTGCTGCGGCCGCGAATTCGCACAGCAGGGCGATGCCCTTGTCGGTGATCTCCATGCCCGTGAACATGTGTTCGACGTTCGGGCCGGCCGGCTCGCCCAGGGGCTGCGTCACCGTGCCCGGAGTTTTTTCCACCAGCCCGATGCTCAGGTCCATTTTCAGGAACGTGAACCCTTTGTCCATCCGCGCTTTCAGCCGCCGGGCGAATTCCTTGGCGTCTGGGGAGGTGTCCGTATCGGCATACAGCCGGACGCGGTCGCGAAACTTGCCGCCGAGCATCTGGTAAATGGGCGCCCCGTAAGCTTTGCCTGCCAGGTCCCACAGCGCCATTTCGACGGCCGAGACTCCCCCGCCCTGCCGGGCGTGCCCGCCGAATTGTTTGATCTTGCGGAAAAGCTTGTCGACGTTGCAGGGGTTCTCGCCCAGCAGGCGGCTCTTCAGCATCAGGGCGTAGGTCTTGGAGGCCCCGTCGCGCACTTCTCCCAGCCCGTACACGCCCTGGTTGGTGTCGAGGCGGATGATCGGGCAGGTGGACGGCGCGCCGGTAACGGTGACCACGCGCAGGTCGGTGATCCGCAGTTCCGAGGGCGTGGAATTGCGCTGGACATTCTGGGGGTACGCCTCTAGTTCCTCGTCGCGGAGGGCCAGGCCGGCGCCGAAAGCTGCGGCCGACCCGAAGGAACGAAGGAAAACACGCCTGTCAAGAAGCTTCTCAAGGGAAGGTTTAATGGGCATAGAAATCTCCTGTTCTGGCCGCTCGCCGGCGGGCGGTGCGGTCGCGCAAACTCAACTTTTACCAGAAATGACCCTGGCCTGGCGCGCCGCCTACGGCCGGCCGCCGGCGGCGCGCTTCTTCATGGCCATTGCCACTTCCAGGTTTTGTCGCGCGCCGGCATGCTCCGGAACAAGTTGGAGCACGCGTTGGTAATCCTTGATGGCTTCGTCAATGCGGCCCGACTGTAGATACATGTTGCCGCGGGCAAAATGGGGCTCCCAAGCCAGAGGGTTGATCTCGATCGCCCTCTGAAAGTGGTGCCACCCAATGGGGCGTTGGCGGCGAATCTCGGCAATCCCCAGGTTCGTCCAGAGCGTCGCGCTGTTCGGAGAAATTTTCAGCGCTTCGTGATAGGTGACCACCGCTTCGCGGTACATCTTGCGGTTGGCGTAGGAAGAGCCCAGGCTGCTGAGGACCTCCGCCTTCTGCCGGCCGTTCCGCGGGACCAGCTCGGCCGCCCGCTGGAAGGCCCGCGTGGCTTCCTCAAACCTTCCCCGCTGGGAAAGCTGCTCTCCCAGGTTGTTCTGCGCCCGCCATTTGTTCGGAGACTTTTCCGCCACGTCTTGCCAGAGCGCCAAGCCGTCGGCCCAGACGCGGTTGCGAAGGTGGGTGCCGACAGAGAACACCGCCAGGACAGCGCCCAAAGCCAGGGCCAGGGCGCGGCGATTCCCCCACTGTTCCAGCAGCAAGGCCAGCGCCGCCAGGAAGAACCCGATCGACGGCAAATACAGCCGGCGCTCTCCGGCGTAGTCGAGCAGAGGATAAAAACTCGATGTGGGGAACAGCGTCAAGAAGAAGAACAGGACCCCGAAGGAAACCAACGCCCATCGCCGGCGGAGGTAAATCACCGTCCCCAGCAGAACCAGGAGCCCGGCCAGGGACAGCCAGGAGAAGTGCTCGAGAAGACTGTGGGAAGGCTGGATATCGTAGTCGGCGTTCAGTCCAAACGGGACCAGCAGCAGCCGCAGATATAGGAAGTACATACGGAACTGGGTGAAGAGGTAGGTCTTCCAGGTCACTCCCCGGAGAAAGAACCCGGCCGACGGGACGTGGATCACCTGCCGTAGCACGATGAAGGCCCCTGTAGCCATCTCCACCCCGAGCACGGCATAGGTGGGCCAGTTTTTCCGCAGCCGCCGCCAGTCCTGCTCGGCCAGAAAAAAGTAATCGGTCAGCAGAATGGCGCCAGGCAGCGTAATGGCGTGCTGCTTGCTTGTAACCGCACAACCGTAAAAGACCGCCGCCACCAAGGCCGTAACCCAGGGCCGCTTCTCCCGCCAGTTCGAAAGGAAGACCAGCAGGGCCAGAAGATAGAAGGTCGCCGCCAGCACTTCCGAGCGGCTGCTGATGTAGCCCACCGACTCGGTCTGAATAGGCGAAGCGAGAAACAGCAGGGGTAGGGCCGCCGCCAGCAGAGTCCGTGCGGCGGGGGTCAGCCGGCCCGACAAGCCCGGTGTTTCGCACAGTCGCCGCACCACCAGCCACAGGATCAACGTGTTCAGGCAATGCAGCAGCACGCTGACCAGGTGGAAATAGAAGGGGTCCGTACCCGTGAGCCAGTGGTTCAGAGCGAAAGAGAAAATCAGCAGCGGCCGGGGTCCGGTGAGGATGATGTACCAGTCCTTCAGCCGGACGGCGCTGCGGACTTCGAGCAGGTCGCCGTCGTCAAACAGGAAGGGGCCCCAGAGGCTGCGCGCATAAATGGCGAAGCCGAGGAGGAAGACGCCTGCGACAAACAGGATGTCGAATTTTGCGGAAGGCTTTTCCAGGACCGCCGTGGCCGCCCGGGGTGGCTGGCTCGGAGGCGCTTTGCGGCGAGCCGCTTTGCCTCGTTTTTCTTTGGCCACGGCTGGTGCCTGCTGTCTAAGGAATGCCGTACTTTTCCAGTATCTGCTGCCACTTGCCCTGGGCGCGGAGCACCACTTCAATCACTTCCCGCACCGCCCCTTGTCCGCCAGGCGCCGCCGTCACCAAATGAACCATCCGCTTCACCTCGGGCCGGGCGTTGGCCGGGGCCGCCGCCAGGCCTACCCGGGCTAGAATCGGGGCGTCGGTCAAGTCGTCGCCGATATAACCGACCTGCTCCTCGGCAGCGCCCGACTCGCTCAGGATTTTCTCGTAAATCGGAATCTTCTCTATATGACCCTGATAGATGTACATGATTCGGCATTGACGAGCGCGGGTCACAAGCGCCGGAGAATCACGGCCGCTGATTACTCCGGTCTCGATGCCCAGCCAGTTGGCCCACTGCAGGCTAATGCCGTCCTGGGCGTCAAATCCCTTAGTCTCCACCATTTCCCCGTTGGGGCCGGGAACATAGAACAGGCGACCGTCGGTCAGCACCCCATCCACGTCCATCAGCAGCAGCTTGATCTTAGCCGCGCGCTGGGTTAAAGAAACGGAAGATTCGACCGATATCATAATTTTATTGTAAGTGGCGCGGCCCGTCACCGGCCGCTACAG